>CAJQLW010000073.1 GCA_905479325.1 uncultured Flavobacteriales bacterium | reverse complement strand
GCTGATAACAAAGGAGCTTATGATATTCCACTTTTAAAAGGTAGTGTTATAGTAGCCGACCGATTTTATAATGATTTTTCTTTGTTGAATGTTTGGGACAGCAACGAGGTGTATTTTGTTGTTAGACGTAAAGACAACATTCAATTTGTAACAATAGAAGAAAAGGAATATGACCACGTTGCTAAACTAGCAAGTCTTATCTGCGGAACCAAAGTTTCGTTAGTTAGCTTTATCGACTCTAACAGCCAATGGTTTAAAGCTCACGTTGGAACAGAATTAAATCAAAACACTCGGGAATTGGCCATTTGTTCACACGCCATTAACGATACAAAGAACATCACCTACATATCAAATATGTCGAAAGACATCCGATTTAAGTATCACCCTATGGTTAAAGGAGAAACGAATGTGCAATTCTATGCAGGCGTGGCAATTTTAAGTAGAGAAGGCTATGCAATTGGAACCATTTGCGTAATGGACCACAAACCTAAAAACCTGTCTACTCTGCAACTTGAAGCTTTATCATCACTTAGAGATGTTGTCTCTAAGTTGTTAGAAATTAGAAGGAATGAAATAAAGAAAACTTCCGAAAATAAAATAGATTAACGTAAGCCAATTAACCCTATCGACAAGTTTCAAAAAGAAGAATTTATTGCACAAACACCAACGATTCGTGCCAGACTATCAGACTATTTGGTCGGAAAAAGTGTACGCTACACCTCTAAATCTTCTCTAAAAAAAGCCATAAAGAAGAAATTAGTTTTAGTTGATGAAAAACCTGGAACAGCAGCAACTTTTATAAGTGGTGGAGAACAAATTACGATCTATTCTGATGAACAAAAAGGAAGTACCAAAAATTTCGTTTATCCGTTAGAAGTAATTTACGAAGATAATTTCCTTGCAATAATCAATAAACCTGCAGGAATACTCGTTAGTGGTAATACTTTTAAAACCATTGACAATGCACTGGTTCAAAATCTTAAAACCTCCACTGCTTCTGATGCTTGCAGACCGAGGCCCGTTCATCGGCTGGACTACGAAACCACAGGAGTCTTGTTAGTTGGAAAAACAAATCAGGCAATTGTCTTTCTTAATCAGCTTTTTGAAACAAAACAGGTTGAAAAGAGGTATTTTGCCATCGCCCTTGGTAAAATGAAAACGAGTGAAGGTTTTATTGAAAATGAAATTGACCAAAAGCCTTCTAGTTCTTATTTTAGGATCGTTCAAACCGTAAATTCTAGCCGTTTCATTCATTTAAACCTATTAGAGTTGATTCCAAAAACAGGAAGAAGACACCAACTCAGAAAGCACCTCGCAGAAATTGGATATCCCATTTTGGGCGATCAAAAATATGGCACTGAAGGGCTTATTTTAAAAGGCAAAGGTCTGTTCTTGCATTCAAGTTCTCTGCAACTTGAGCATCCTTTCACAAAAAAAAGTTTTATGTTGAAGCGCAACTTCCAAAGAAATTTCAAAAAATAGTTACTTCTTAATAAATCCTATCACCCCATCTTCTTTCTCTTCACTAAAAATGGCAACAACACCTGTTTAAAGTCCTTGCCAACATCTGCTGCAACATAATCAATACCATATTGCCCACACTTTAGTTGAAGTTCTTTTTCTCTCGCCTTTACTGCTGTAACATAATGCTCCTTCACCTCGTTAGGATTTAATTTCACCTCTTCGCCTGTTTCCATATCCACAAAACGATAAGGACGGTTTTCAAACTCAAAATCCATTTCTTTAGATTGGTCAACCACGTGAAAAAGAATGACCTCGTGCTTGTTATGCTTCAAATGCAGGAGGGCATTTATCAAATCATCTTCCCGTTCTGAGTTATCGAACATGTCACTAAAAATTATCACCAAAGACCGCTTGTGAATCATTTCAGAAATATGGTGCAAACTCTCAACAGCAGATGTGGTTTTCAACTCAATTTGAGCACCTAATAGCTTTTCTAATTCATGAAAAATCAACCGCTGATGTGACGCATTTGATTTCGCCTCTGAATGAAAATCAATTTTATCGTTAAACGTTGTTAGTCCATACGCATCTCGTTGTCTTCGAAGTAATTCAATTAAAGCCGCAGCAGCATAAATAGAAAACTCTAGTTTATTTTTATCGTCTTTTTTACTTTTCTCAGGAAATAACATGGAAGAAGAAACATCCATCACAATCCTGCACCGAAGATTGGTTTCTTCTTCGTACCGTTTTACGAACAATTTGTCCGTTTTCCCAAAAAGTTTCCAATCCAAATGCCTGGTCGACTC
This sequence comes from uncultured Flavobacteriales bacterium, assembly GCA_905479325.1. Taxonomy (GTDB): domain Bacteria; phylum Bacteroidota; class Bacteroidia; order Flavobacteriales_E; family Vicingaceae; genus NORP294. The sequence continues at coordinate 6,449 of CAJQLW010000073.1, read as the reverse complement.
TCCTGTGTTATACAGTCTATGCTCCGCAAATTCAACAGAAAATCCATGAAATGGACTCTTGTGTAATCCGGTTATAAAACCTTCTACTACCTGTTTTGCAAGCAATTCTAATTTACTGAATGCTTGAATTTGAGTTCTGTCGATGGTTGCCATGAATTCGAGTTAGACGCCAAAAGCATAAAGCTTGAAGCCCGTTTTCTTTATACCTTAAAAGTACTTAATGAATTGAAGAGTCTTTGAGTTTTACCTCTGTTAAAATTAAATATTCTACGTTACACATTTCAGTAAATGGATTTTATCAATAGTTTACTTAATTTTCTACCAACTTTAAACGCCTAACCTCATGCACATCAGTGAAATTGTATCTTTCTATTCAGAGAAAATGGTGAATGAAGAAATGGAATATGGAGCAATTCGAAAAGAAATAATTAAAAATCATTTGCTTAACGAAGAGCAAGTTACCGGGGTTTTGAAGCTAATTGATAAAAAGTTTCAAAAGGGATTACTCAGAAAATCACAGAAGAAACAAGGAATAAATGAGCTTTTGTTAGGAACATTCTCACTACTTGCAGGGTTGATTATTACCCTTGGAACATTTTTTGGATTTTTCGGAAACGGAAAGTTTTACTTCGCTACCATTGGTTTAATCGGATATGGTTCTTTCACCATGTTCAATGGAATACGGAAAATGAACACATAAAAAAACCTTGTTCTCGTCGTTTTTAGCTTGAGCCAAAAGACAAAAACAAGGTTTTTTATTTTTAAGGTATTACTTACGCCATTTGAGCGTCAAGTTTTCCTGCGTAAGCAGATTTTGCTGCAGCACCTACTTGCTTGTCAACAATTTCTCCGTTTTTGAAAATCAATACTGTTGGAATGTTTCTAATTCCGTACTTAGCAGATACTTCAGGATTGTGATCTACGTTCACTTTACCTACAATTGCTTTGCCTTCATACTCCGTGTGCAACTCTTCAACAACTGGTCCTACCATTCTACATGGTCCACACCACTCTGCCCAAAAATCAACCAAAACTGGCTTATCTGATTTTAATACTGTTTCCTCAAAATTTGCGTCTGTTAATTCTAATGCCATAATTTCTATTTGTTAATTAATTCTATTCCTTCTTTCAAAGGTAATTTTGTTTTATTGCTATTTCAAGATTCCTTAGTCAAATATTTTACCATTTTCGCCCACAAGACAAATTGGCATTAATTTACTTTAAATTCTATGTTTGGCCATTTGCCAACCTCTTCTAAAAAGGTGTTGGTCAGGTTTACCTTAATTTCTCTTGATTTTAATTGAACTGTATTTTTATTTTTCCGATCTACCAAAGCAACACTTAAGGTGCACTTTCCTAGTTTTTCTTTTCCCAGTTCCTTCAACCAATCCACCATGTCTTCACTCACTTCGTCGTATTCCATTTTGAGCGTAACGTTTTTAGCCAACTTGTCTCTTAGCTCGGAAAGTAATTCTATGGAGGAAATTTTAAATTCAAGTTCATCTCCCCACGCTCTTTTTTGTGCCTTGCCTTTCATAAAAAGAAACCAGCCGGTGTTTAAATAGCCTTTAAATTTCACGTAATCGTCTCCAAAAATGAAGAAGCTGTGAGCATCTTCATATCCTTCAAAATCTAAAATACCAAATGGCTTTCCGGTTTTTGTCATTCTATGTTGCACGCCTGTTACAATGCCAGCCATCTTCATTTCACCTCGCTGAGCAGCAAGCTCTAAGTTTTTCAAATCTTTAATTTGAGCGTTGCAAAAATTGCTGATCTCAAACTTAAAATCGTCCAGTGGATGACCCGAGAGGTAAATTCCAACAACATCTTTTTCTTTCGAAAGCTTCTCCATTGTTCCCCATTCTTCGCACTGCGGAATTTCAGGTTCTGGAATACTTACCTCAGACTCTCCTCCAAAAAGCGAAGCCTGAGCTGAGTTTTCTGACTCTTGGTGATTTGCTCCGTATTTTATGGCTCTTTCTAAAAAGGGAGAACCACCATCTGCCGAATGAAAATATTGCGCCCTATGAATGCCTTCGAAAGAATCGAAACCTCCGGCTAAAGCCAAGCTTTCAAAAGCTTTTTTATTTGCTGAACGTAAATCAATTCGCTTCGTTGCATCAAAAATAGAAGTGTATTTTCCATTTTCTTTCCGCTCCTTAACAATCGCCTCAACAGCGCCTTCGCCCACTCCTTTCAGTGCACCAATACCAAAACGAATTTGCTTGTCTTTGTTTACCGTAAACTTGTAGGAACTCTCATTAATGTCTGGCCCTAACACCTTCGTTCCCATCCTACGACATTCTTCCATAAAGAAGGTAATTTTCTTTATGTCGTTCATGTTGTTGGTCATAACCGCAGCCATGTATTCCGCAGGGTAATTCGCTTTTAAGTAACCAGTTTGGAATGCCACCACAGAATAAGCTGCCGAATGCGAACGGTTAAAACCGTATTCAGCAAACTTTAGCATGATATCAAAAACACTTTCCGCATGCTTCTTTTCAACCGAATGGAATTTTTCTGCTCCTGCAACGAACTTTACTTTTTCCTGTTGCATTACATCCATCTTCTTCTTCCCCATCGCTCGTCGAAGAATATCTGCTTCGCCCAATGAGTAACCTGCCATAATTTGCGCCGCCTGCATAATTTGCTCTTGATACACCATAATTCCATAGGTATTTTTGAGCAAGTCTATGAGCAATTCATGCGGATATTCCACTTCTACATCACCACGCTTTCTGGAAACAAACAAGTCAATGAATTGCATTGGACCAGGCCGATACAAGGCGTTCATCGCAATTAAATCTTCAATATCAGTTGGTTTCAGGTTCTTTAAATGCTTCTGCATTCCTGCCGATTCAAACTGAAAAGTTCCGTTTGTTTCTCCACGTTGGTAGAGTTCATAGGTCTTTTCGTCGTCTAGCGGAATTTCATCTGGGTCAATTTCTATTCCGTAGTTCTCTTTAATTAAAGCTATGGCATCCTTTATAATGGTTAAGGTTTTCAGCCCTAAGAAATCCATTTTTAACAGCCCTGCATCTTCAACTACTTTGTTATCAAACTGAGTCAACAACAAGTCCGAATCTCTTGAAGTACAAACCGGTACATAATTCGTAATGTCATCTGGCGAAATAATAATTCCACAAGCATGAACACCAGTGTTTCGCACCGAACCTTCTAACGTCCGTGCATAATTTAGTGTCTGCCCAGTAATGTCATCCACATCAATTAATCGTCTTAACTCTTGTGCATGAATAAATTCCTCAGCATTCAATCGCTGTTTTAATTCCTTTTCGTCAGAACCGAAAATTTTTGCTAACGAGGTATTGGGCACCATTTTGGCCACTTTATCCACTTCTGGCAAAGGTAAATCTAACACACGGCCAACATCTCTGATCGATGATTTCGCCGCCATTGAACCGTAAGTAATGATTTGAGCTACTTGATTTTTACCATACTTATCTACCACATAGTCAATAATTTTTGAACGACCTTCATCGTCAAAATCAATATCAATATCGGGCATAGACACCCTTTCAGGATTCAAAAATCGCTCAAAAAGTAGGTTGTATTTTATAGGGTCAATGTTTGTAATACCAACACAATATGCTACTGCAGAACCTGCTGCAGAACCCCTTCCTGGACCAACAGAAACCCCAATTTCTCGAGCAACAGTGGTAAAATCTTGCACAATTAAAAAGTAACCTGGGAAACCCATATTCGAGATAATCTTCAACTCAAAATCCAATCTCTCCACAATTTCAGGAGTTAACTCACCATAGCGTTTTTGAGCTCCTTTGTAGGTCAAGTGCCGCAGGTACTCATCTTGAGTTTTAAACCCCTCTGGCAAAGTATAGTTTGGCAGTAAAATATCGCGCTTTAATTCTGGCGGTGTTATTTTATCTACGATAAGATTCGTATTATCCAACGCATGCGGAACATCCTTAAAGAGTTCTGCCATTTCGGCCTGCGTTTTAAAATAGAAATTCGAATTGGGGAAACCAAAACGATAACCTTTCCCGTATCCCTTTGGTGTGCTCATTTTATCGCCAGTATTCACACATAGCAATATATCATGAGCCGTCCAGTCATCTTCCTCCACATAGTGAGAATCATTGGTAGCAATTAACGGCACGTTGTACTTTTCAGACCATTTGATTAAAATCTGGTTTACATCTTCTTGCGTTTTACCCGTGCCATCAATTTCTCCTAAACCGTGTCGTTGTAATTCAATGTAATAATCATCACCAAAAATTTCGAGCCAATCGCTAAACACCTTTTCAGCTTCTTCTTCACTTTTAAAAAGAATAGCTTGTTGAATTACCGAAGCGATGCAACAAGTGGTGGCAATTAAACCCTCTTTGTATTGCTTGAGTAGCTCTAAGTCAATTCTTGGGTACTTGGAATACAATCCATCGATGTAGCCTAAGGAACACAATTTTGAAAGGTTTTCATACCCTTTTTGGTCTTTTGCCAAGAGCAATTGATGAAACCTTCTGTCTTTTTCTCCTCCCTTAAATTCCTTCTTAAACCGGTCTTCTACCAAGTAAAACTCACACCCTATAATTGGTGTAACGCCCACTTTGGCGGCTTCAGCTACAAACTGAAATGCGCCAAACATATTTCCATGATCTGTCATGGCAACAGCTCGCATATTATCTGCCTTTGCTTTTTGCATTAACGACGCAATTGGCGCAGCACCATCTAACAGTGAAAATTGCGTATGTACGTGAAGGTGAGAGAAATTTGGCATTCTGAGTTTTAATTTTGAGGGACTTTAAATTTAACTAAAGCGTTGCTCAAAATGTCTTTCTGTTGAAAAATGGGGAAAAGTATTCTGCTTTTTGTAGAATACACCTATAACAAACTGATTTATAAAACTTAATCAGAAACTAACCAATTGAGAACCTTCGGAAGGTTAACCAGATAATTACTCCTTGCGATATAGCTCTAATAAGTACAAATCCTTCTTTTTAGTAATAACATACACATCTCCTTCTTCCATTTCATCCATAACATAACCAACAGGGCTTGACGTTTCTTTCGTTTCAAACACCTCACATTCAGGACATCCTATCTCTTCCAAAGCGCTCGCTCTTAACGATTCAAGCTTGGTTTGACTTTTAGCCATAAAAGCAGTGAATTCGAAGTCTTCCTTTCCAACAATTACAAATACAGCATCATCACTTGTAGCAAAAATCATATCAAACATCATTCTAATCTCATTATTATTATCAGCATAAGAATTTAACTGTCCAAAAACGGTTGAGGAAACAAAAAGAGAAAGTATTATAACTAAAATTTTCATAATGTATAATTTAAAGGTCTAAAGGTACTTATAAACCCTATTCTAAACTCAACAATAATACTTGGAAGTTGTTACATTCAAAATAGACGAATGAACCTTCTTATACCCATCCTGATTTTTATGATACAAACCCTATCCCTTCATGATTTTTCTCCCCAAAGTTCCAATCAATGGCGCGTAGTAGACGATGTAGTTATGGGTGGCAGGTCGTCCGGAAACTTCAAAGTAAATTCAGAAGGAAACGGAGTTTTTTACGGTGAAGTTTCAACAGAGAACAATGGAGGATTTTCCTCCGTAAGGCATGAAGTTAAGACAATAAACACAGAAAAGTTTAGTGAAGTTGTAATGAAGCTGAAAGGTGATGGAAAAGCATATCAGTTTAGGCTAAAGCCAAGTATTGCAAATTATTTCTCTTACATCCAAACGTTTGATACCAATGGTGAATGGCAAGAGATTCGCATTCCATTTAAAGATTTTTACCCATCATTCAGAGGGAGAAAGTTAGATCAGCCCAATTTTGATGGGAGTCAAATAGAGGAAATGACGTTTTTGATTGCCAACAAAAAGAATGAAAACTTTAAATTGGAAATAGATTGGATTTCTGCTAAGTAATCGAAAAGGACATCTTACTTCGACAAAGCTCAGTATAAACTCCTCCGCTCGATGCCTTTTTCGGACTTAATGACTAATGACTAATGACTAATGACTAATGACTAATGACTAATGACTAATGACTAATGACTAAAAATTCGAAGTTATAAGTCATATTCACAAATTTATCATTGGTAATTATTAATTAAAACATTAGTAGTTGCTTCATTTTCTTCGATACTTTCTCTGCGTTTGGAATCATCGTTTGTTCTAAAACAGAATTTAACGGAATAGCCGGCATACTTTCAGAACCCATTGCCATAACTGGAGCTTCTAAACTTGTAAAACACTCTTCTTGAATTAACCCAGCAATGTTTCTTGCGAATGAATTTTCAATCGCATCTTCCGTTAATACCAAACAACGGTTGTGCTTTCGTACAGAATTAAAAATGGTTTCCTTATCTAATGGATTTAAGGTTCTTATGTCAACAATTTCAACCTTACCTTCAAACTCTTTTGAAGCATTCAGCGCCCAGTGCACTCCCATTCC
>CAJQLW010000072.1 GCA_905479325.1 uncultured Flavobacteriales bacterium | reverse complement strand
TGTTGTAAGTTCCTGTTAAGTTGGTTACCCATGCTCCAGTTCCACCAGCTGCGCTGCTAATTACTGCACCGGCAGGTGTTCCCCAAGCCCAAGAATTTGCATTACCATATGCAGTCCATCCACCATTGCTGGTTTCAAAATCTTCCAAATAAGGGAAACTTCCTACCAATGGAATATTATTGATAATTACATCTGACGTATCGTTAGTAACATCGCCGTCACCTGCAAGGTTAGTATAAGACACTAAGTTGTATGAGCCAAAAGTTGATAAATTAACCGTTGTGTTAAACGTATAGTTTGCTACTGCTCCAGGTTGAAGCGTATCAACATACGTACCTACAACAGGCGCTCCACCATTCAATGTGTACGCAACCGGGAAGTTGAATATTGGAGCTGTACCAACGTTCGAAATCTCTACAGTTACAGAATCATTTCCAAGACCACAACCTGAAGTTGGTGAAATAATATCTGTTACACTAGCATCAGCAGGACTTGGTTCAAATATTCGAACATCGTCAATTCCGATATCGCCCGCACAACATGGAGGGTTACTACCTCTGAATACAAGTTGCACACTCTGACCAGCAAAGCCGGTTACAGAATGAGAACCTTCTAACCATGGGTCTGTTTGAGCTGTTTGTTGCTGGCCTACGTAGCTAGTCAACTTAGTATACACTCCGTTAGACAAAATGAATATTTCCATACTATCTACCTGAGCTCCGAACATAAAGTACCAATAGCTAGCTGTAAAAGTTGTTATTGTTGGATCGATAAATACAGGTGGAGAAACAAAATCAGCTGTTGCTCCTACTGTTCCACCTGAGGTTTCCATATAAATGTATGTTCCACCTGTCGCTCCGCCTAAGGTATGATCTACAAAAGGACCTGTACCTGTAGAACTGTTATTAGCTCCTGTTCCAACTGTAGATATCCAGTTTGGATTAGCACTTGTTGTTGAAGTCCAACCTCTTGGCCATGGATTCCCAGCAATTCCTCTTGGGAAGGTTTCAAAATCTTCAAAATAAGGGATACCATTTGAAGTATTGAAGGTAAATGGTCCAATCCAAATAGAAGTATCTCCTCTACCGCAGATTTCTCTCACGTAAAAATCGTATGAACTACTAGGTGTTAACCCTGTAACGTTCACAGTGTCTAACGCTGTTCTAACCGCTGTACCTGACCCCTGAGCTGCACCTGCAGGAACTACCTCATATTGGTAATCCATAGTAACACCTGTCCAGAAAATATCAGCTGTAGTTAACGTAATGTTCGTAGCACCTAAATTAACTGAAGGTGGACACAACGGTGGATTAAACTCATCTGCTCCCGGATCTACCGTTGTAGAACCTGCCAAAGGCCTTGTTTGTCCATCAATGTCAACCGTTACAGGAACAGAATTGTCTCCAGCTCCATTAACAAATGAGCCGATAATGTGTAAATCAGTAGTTGAAATAAACTGTGGATCTCCACTTAAAGATGAACCGTTAAATGCAGGTTGTGCTGTTTGATAAGCCGCTAAGGTTGTATAAGGTGCAGCATTGATGTTAAACAAGTTAGTACCTCCTGAATAATATACGTTGTTATCTAACTTATCAAAGATAGTATCAGGTGTTCCAACCAATTCTAATGCCTCAGTAGTGTTGGAATAGAATATGTTGTTTCGAACATCATAATCGTCAATAATGTTAGTTGTGTTCATGGTAATTTGAACCGCAGGGTTTGTTGAACCATACGTTGCAACACTGTTGTAAAACAAGTCTACTTGATCGGTATACAAGAAGTACATTCCCCAATCTGACTCTGATACAACCATGTTATTCACAACTCTATTTCTTCCGTTCAAGGTAGGAGTTCCAGCATTAGAAAAGTTGTAGAAGTAAATTCCATAATCGTAGGCATGAATGTAGTTTCCGGAAACATCAAAATTGCTACTATAGTACAAGAACAATCCATCTCCGTTAATCTGACCTCTTGTTGCTTGATCAATTTCATTATTGGTAAATTCTAATGAATCTTGGTAGAAAATATATGAACCATAATAATAAACACTATCCATTTGGTTGTTGTGAATCGTGTTCCCTACGTTGGTAGTTGTGGTTGACCCATACATGTAAACAGAATAGTATCCACCAATCATCAAGTTGTTTTGAAGCGTGTTGTAACTACCTACTCCATTCGTAGAAATACTAGTTGTAGTTCCTGAAATAATGAAGTTAGTGTTCGTACTTGTTGAATTTGGATTCGCCCAAAGCACATTGCTCTCAAAGGTGTTGTAAGAGCTATTGTTCAATAGAATAGCCGCTCCGTTATTTGCAGTTGCTTCTATTCGCATGTTTCGAATCGTTACGTAGTCGGTTCCACTTATGGTTACCGTTCCGTAATTGCTCGTATTGTTATGCGTTAAGATGGTTGTTGTTGAATCTGCACCATCAATGGTAATGGTGTTTGTACTTGAAGAACCATTGATGTTGTTTAAAACAAAACTCTCATTGTATGTTCCTGCTGCTACATTTACGGTTACCGGACCACAAATACCGAAGGTATTTAAGGCTGTTGATAAACTTGTAAATGAGGTATAATTGGTTGATGAAGCAGGTAAACCAGCGTTAATGGTGAATGTACCATTCAATGCTGGACCTGTTTTAACAGCAGCTGTATCGTTAAAGTTGGATGTATCTAAAACACCGTTTGGCATTGAAGTCCAAACTCTCAAATCATTCAAACCTTGTGGGAAGGTAAAGTTTCCTAAGGTTACTTGAGCTGTTGTTGAACCTGCACCATTTAAGGTATCTAGCAACGTTGTGCTTCTAACAGTTCCTTGAACTACTCCATTTACTTCCCAAACTACATCTACCGAATCTATCTGGTTCGCACCGTAATTCGCAATGGTTGCTATTACTGGTTGTGCGCCCGAGCAATACACTCCAGGAGCATCAATTGACGCTACCGCTGCATCGTTCGTTCCTCCTAAAATAGAATAGCGAACACTACCGTTAAATTGTCTTGGGTGAAATGTAGGGTTGGGAGCTGGCCCACCATAACCTACTAGGTTACCGGTTTCAATGGTCACTATACCGTCTGAAAACGGAGCAGCAACTCCGGCTGTACCACTCGTGTAGGCTAAACCAGCACCAATGTTTCCATTGATATAAAAACGGTAACTCACACCAGGTAATACGGTGTAGCCTAAGTTTAATGGAATTGGAACTACGCTACCAGCAACAGTTGCAGCAGCAATGTTAGCTGTTCCTAAGTTGGTCCATCCGTTAGCCGCTGTCACGGTCGGAGGCCCAGTTAAATCTGTAGTGGTAACCCATATGTCTGTGTTACCCGCAGTAGTGAAGGTACAGAATATAGTGTCAATCACTATTGTTTGTGCAGACGTTAGTCCAAATGTGACACCTTGATTCCCATTACCCCCATTCAGCGGAGGAACAGTTGTTACTGTAAACTGCGCAAAAGTTGCGAGAAACAGCGTCGAAAAAAGGCCTAGAAAAAGTAACTTTTTTTTCATTTTATTAATTAATTGATTAATAATGCAATCCTTACGGATTGTTTTAGTTAGAAACAATCAGGATGTTCTGAATGTTAAGAACCAAAAATACGAAAAAAAACAAGCCAACAACTAAAGTTGTCGTTTCTTGAAAAAATTAAAAACAAAGATTTTATAATAAAAATAGTAGCGCCCTATTTGTCGGAAAACTTTTCTAACTCAAGTGATTGAATTGAGTTTAGCGCAAGGTCGTGCAAAAAATTACTGTATTCTATTACATCCTTTTTCTGCTCTAAATCCTGATTCGTTTTAGATTCTGCTATTTCTTCTAAAACTTCTGACAGTTCTTTCAAATTAAGGAAATACCGCTCTAATTTTACTTTCCAGCTTTCTATTGAAGGATAAAAATATCGCTTCCGATCGCCTAACTCTGTTTTAAAAGTAATGTAGTCTAATAATAAAAGTGTGTTAATTGCCGTGCTCGTTGCACTTTTGCTAATGTTAAGCGAAACTCTTATTTCATCAAAACTCAAATACGGTAAATTGGTAACAGTCAACAAGGCATTAACTCTTGCTGAAACAGGAGACAAACCAAACCGCTCCATCAACACGCCGTACTTTTCAATTAATATTTTCTGGTTTTCCGAAAGAGTTAGTGGCATATCTTCGCGATTAATTTAGTTTATCAAATATACATCTTTTGGCCTTGAAATTTTTATGCTTTACGTAATGACCTTGCCAATCTATGTGCATGCCAGTAGTCTGTTAACAATGAACACCAATCAACCATTTAACCCGCGACCTTAATTGCTAAATCGAACACAAAGTAGATCGTTTCAACTGAAATATCCAACTCAGGTTTGATGTATAATAGCTTAAACCGCTTCCGATCTCCTTGAAACAAGGCCGGATGTTCAATTTTACTTCCCGCCGCAATAGAAATATAAGGTTGCTTTGTTTTTTTATCTTGCCACAAATAGCAAAACATCTTACCCTTAAACATAAAAAAAGTAAGTCCATATTTAAATTCAGCCGAAATCTCTTCGCTATAGTCTAAAATAATATCTCTGAGCGCTAAAAAACAAGAACGATTTGGCTCTTCTTGATTTAGGTAAAAGTTGTCTAATGCGTTTTGCAATTTTATTCCTTTATCATTTTCATCGTCTCACGATGCGTTTTATTTAAAATTAGCTCCACAAAATACACTCCACTTTCAATCTCCAAATCCAAATGGATGAGTTGTGTATTGGTATAACTATACTCTCGAACCAACCCTCCATGTGCATTGTAAACTCTTAAATCAATCATTTGAAATTCATTCTGCAATTTAATTCTGAGTTCATTTTGAGTTGGGTTTGGATATGCTACAATGTTTCCTTCTTTTTTTTCGATTAATTCAAATACCGTAACCAATGGTGAAGGCATGTGTCGCTGTATAAAAATATCATTTTGTCCAACAACTGTTCTGTTTGCCACAGCAGCACTAGCATCAAAATCTACTGTTCCGGTAAAACTCCCGGCGGTATAAATGATATTATTGTTGGTATAAATTCTATTGGGTACACTTTGCACGTTCCCTGTATACTGTTGCACTGAAACAAGATTACTTGCAGTATCTAGTTGGTAAATGAAATGGTCTGAATTACCTTGAGCTGTTAGCTTCAATGAAGCAGTTGTGTCCGGATCAAAATCTACCGTATCCTGAAAATAACCTGTTACATATATATTGTATAGTTGGTCTATTGCAATTCCAATGGCTTTGTCGTCGCTCTTTCCTCCTATTCGATTTGACCATGAGAACGCACCGGAGGAAGTTAATTGCACCACAAACCCATCAGTATTCTCAGCTGTAAGTTGATTTGTAGTTGAGCTTGGGTCAAAATCGCAAGTCCCTCTAAAAGCTCCAACAGCATATATTTTATTGTTAGCGTCAATTGCTATTGAACGAATTTCACCGTTTAATGCTCCCCCAATTTGTTTCACCCAAATAAAATTAAAACTAGTATCTACCTTTAAAATAAATGCATCGAGCGCACCAAAAGACGTTAAGGTATCGACAGAACTAGTCGGGTTAAAGTCTACCTGCTGACTAAAGTTTCCACTTACAACTAAGTTTCCTTGGCCGTCCATTTCAAGATCGGTGCACAAATCTGAGCCTGCTCCGCCAAACGTATACGCTGACTTAAAGTTACCAGCATGATCTAAACTCAGCAAGAAAGCATCTTGAACGGTATTTCCAACGACTTGATTTATTGCAACACCGGGATCAAAATCAACCGCTCCTTCGAATCCCCCGGCAATAAAAACGGTAGAGTCGCCACTCACAAAAATTGAAGAGGCGCGATCTGAACCTGCTCCTCCTACTTTCTTCGCCCAAATGAAATTTCCCCAATTGTCGTATTTGGCAACAAAAACATCTTCTAAAGCACTTGCCGATGTTAAATTTACACTGTTAGACGTGGGATCAAAATCAGCTGTACCTGAGAAAGAGCCTGTAATGTAAAAATTGTCGTACACATCTGTGGCAATGTCTTTCACGTGAATGTTCCCAGACCCTCCAATGTGTCTTAACCAAATTAACTGTCCACTCGCATCTTGTTTGGTAATGAAACAATTTCCTCTCCAAGGCAATAGGTTAAAAGTAGTTCCCCTCCAATTAAATGTTGCGGTGTCGCTAATAATTCCTGCAGCAAGAATATCTCCCTTCGTGTCTGCTGTAATTGCTGTTGCTTGGTCTGCGTTTTTAGATCCAAAAGTGAGCACCCAAGGGTTAGATTGGGCTGCAAGACCTAAAGAAAGCAACATAACCAACAAACAACTTATAATGTGCAGCTTGTCAATTCTTAAAGAAAATAAACTCAGTCTTTTCATTTATCCCATCTTCTCTACCAAATCTCCTAATCGATTAGAATATCCGATTTCATTGTCGTACCAACCAACAACTTTCACCATATTACCAATGACGGACGTAAGTTGCGCATCAAAAATAGAAGAATGAGGATTGCCAACAATATCTATCGATACAATTGGATCCTCTGTATACGCTAAGATTCCTTTTAGTTTTCCCTCGGCCGCTTTTTTAAAAGCGGCATTTATTTCTTCTACCTTTTGCGGATTGCGAACTACGCAGGTAAAATCGGTTAATGAACCATCGGGCACTGGCACTCGTATGCCTGCTCCACCTAATTTACCATCTAAATGTGGAAATATTTTAGTGATGGCTTTGGCTGCACCCGTTGTTGTAGGAACGATACTTACAGCTGCTGCGCGTGCTCTTCGTAAATCGCTATGCGGCGCATCGTGCAACTTTTGATCACCAGTGTAAGAATGTATGGTAGTAATGTATCCACTTTCAATTCCACACAGCTCGTCAATTACTTTTACCAAGGGTGCTAACGAGTTGGTTGTGCAAGAGGCATTAGATAAAATCGTCTCTGAGCCATCAAGAATCTCATCATTGATTCCAAGTACCACCGTTTTAATGTCTGCATCTTTAGCGGGTGCCGAAATAATTACTTTTTTCGCTCCGGCTGTCAAATGCATTGAGGCCGTTTCTTTGGTTCTAAAAAATCCGGTAGACTCAATTACAATATCAATGTTTAACTCTTTCCACGGCAAATTTGCAGGGCTCTTCTCTTTAGAGAAAGCAATAGATTGTCCATCAATGATTACCTTATTTTGTTCAACTTCTATGGTTCCTTTATACCCTCCATGAACAGAATCATATTTAAATAAATGCGCTAACGTTTCAGTATCTGCCAAGTCATTTACAGCAACAATTTCAACGTTCTTTCTCTCCAACAAAACTCTTGTTGTCATTCGTCCTATTCTACCAAAGCCATTAATTGCAACTCGTATCATATCTCTTATTTTCGTTCTATTCAAAGGTAAGATTTGTTACAACAACAATGCTAATTCCTAAAAATTTAGGCACAAAAAAAAGGAGTTACAAAATGCAACTCCTAACTAATTCTTATGTAAAAATGATTACGCTCTTGGTTCAGAAGAAACAGTTAAGCTTTTTCTACCCTTTGCTCTTCTTCTTGCTAAAACCTTTCTACCATTTGCAGACGCCATTCTAGTTCTGAATCCGTGCTTGTTTCTTCTTTTTCTTTTCGAAGGTTGGTATGTTCTTTTCATCTCTGTTTCTTTTTTCGTTTAAAACGGGTGTCAAAAGTAGTATTTTAATATCATTCGGCAAACTACTACAAGTATTTTTTTTCTACAACTTTTCGGCTCGATGAATGGTTAATTTTGTAGCAAAAAATTTCATGGCAAAATTCGGAAGAAGAAGTCAAAAAGAGAACGATGAACCTAAAAAAAAGATCACTAAAGATGCTTTAAAGAAATCTTTACGTCTTTTTAAATATGTAAAACCAAACTCAGGTATATTCGCCATAGGCTTGGTCTTTTTACTATTGAGCAGTCTAGCATCTATGGTTTTTCCGTACTTTACCGGGCAACTGGTAGACGCTGCGAAGTCGGATTTAGTGGAAGACATTAACAAAATTGCGTTGATTTTACTGGGAGTTTTCTTCTTAAACGCTGTTTTTTCTTTTTTTAGAATTTATTTATTTGCCATTGTAACCCAAAAAACGTTGGCAGCTCTTCGACAAGACACCTACAATCATTTGGTAAAGTTAAAAATGTCCTTTTACAGCGAAAGGCGTGTGGGTGAATTAACCAGTCGAATTTCTTCAGATATATCTCTTCTTCAGGAAACCTTGACCACTACAATAGCAGAATTTTTAAGGCAAATTCTTGTGATTATCATTGGAATTTCGCTCTTAACATTCCTTTCACCAAAGCTTACGCTGCTAATGCTAGCCTTGGTTCCCGTGGTAATTGTTATCGCAATAATTTTTGGTAAAAAAATAAAGGGTTTATCAAAAGAGGCTCAAGATAAAATAGCCGACTCCAATGTAATCGTTGAAGAAACACTTCAGGGCATTGCAACTGTAAAGGCTTTTGTGAATGAGACGTTTGAATACATTCGCTACAAAAAGAAAACCGATGACGTAATTGCCATATCGTTAAAAGCTGCCATATGGAGAGGAGCATTTGCTTCATTTATTATATTCTGTCTCTTCGGTTCTATCGTAGCCGTGATTTGGTATGGCGTAATTTTAGTTCAAAACAATGAAATCGAAATTGGAGATTTATTCGCATTTGTTCTTTATTCTGTTTTTGTGGGCGCTTCTTTAGGCGGCATTGCTGATTTGTATTCTCAACTGCAAAAAGCCATTGGCGCCACAGAAAATTTATTGGAAATTTTAGATGAAGAACAGGAGACTGCAAACGATGCTAAAAAGGAGAACATTTCTGTTACAGCAGGCGACATATCATTTGAAAATGTTGTATTTAGCTACCCAAGTAGAACAGATGTTTCGGTTTTAAAAGGATTAAGCTTTTCAGTTAAAAGCGGTCAACAAGTAGCATTGGTAGGCCCTTCCGGCGCAGGGAAAACGACCATTACAGCATTGCTATTAAAGTTTTATGAAAACAGTGGAGGAGTTATTAAAATTGATGGGCGATCGATTAACGATTACAAATTAAAGCAGCTTCGGTCTTCCATGGCCATTGTGCCGCAAGATGTTGTTTTATTTGGAGGAACCATTTACGAGAATATATTATATGGTAACCCTGAGGCGAGCAAAAATGAGGTAATGGAGGCCGCAAAAAAAGCCAATGCATTTGAATTTATTGAAGGCTTCCCCGAGCAGTTTGAAACCATTGTTGGTGAGCGAGGAGTCCAGCTTTCAGGTGGTCAACGCCAACGAATTGCAATTGCAAGAGCAATTCTAAAAGATCCTAAAATTTTAATTCTAGATGAAGCTACAAGTTCACTAGATTCTCAATCGGAACAGTTGGTTCAAGAGGCGTTAGACACCTTAATGAAGGGCAGAACCTCTTTGGTAATTGCACACCGCTTATCGACCATTAAAAATGCCGATCAAATTTTAGTTTTAAAGGATGGTGCTTTAGCAGAAAGTGGAACCCACGATGAGTTAATTGTGAAAGAAGGCGGACTTTATAAGGATTTGAAGAGTCTGCAAGGCTAATTACCAATCTTATAATGATTAATTACTAACGTTTCACAAGTTCAAGTTACACTGATAGAAGTGGTAAGGATTCGTTAATTTTAAAACTTGTAGATTGGTAATTATCAATTAGACATTAGTAATTACTTTAAACTCCCAAACGCTTCGTTACCAAACTCTCCACTTTTTCAAACATGGATTGAGGCGTATACTTCCTCCACAACAAATCATCCAATTCACCGCCCGAGACAATGTAATAGTCTACTCCTGCATCTTGAAAGTCGGCCATTACATGCTCTCTAAAGTTCACAAAGGCAATCCAACCGTCTTCCACATCGTCGAACCATTCTTCGTAATAAGAATCGTCTGAAGAATGATAGTTTAACACATTCTCGCCAATCATTATAAACTTATCGATGCCCTCTTCAACCAACTCATCTATAATGTTTCGCTTTAAAAACATAATGTCGTTGTGCAACAAATCGTTCCACTCTCCTATCATCTCAATGGCAGCAAAACCAAGATCATAATCGACATATAAAATTTTAATGTAAAGTGTTGGTGATTCTATTTCATCCCACTGAGGATGGATTACGTGGTCATAAATGGCATGCGTAAATTCAAACTCACTGTATATTCTACCGTAAAACGGAGAACGCTGGTCTTCTGAAGCGATGTAGTAATCTCTCCAATTATAGTGTGGTTCTATAGCGTGCATGTGGGGGAAATTAGAGGTTAGAGGTTAGAGGTTAGAGAGGAACAACATATCATTACAATGGTTTAATCACGGCTAGAAAACTTACCACCATTTTGTACAGCAAGCTTAATTGAGACGGTATCTTAGTCTAATACTAATGATTCATTAAAAATCAAAATCTGACGACCTCACTTACTCAGGTCTTACAGTCTTAAAATCTATCATTAATAATTACTCACAGCATTTCTAACACTCCCATATTTTTCTAATAGCTCCTTCGCTTCTTCGTAGCCAATTCCCAATTCAGAAACTATCATTTGAACACCTCGCTTAACCAATTTATTATTTGTCAATTGCATATCAACCATTCGATTGCCCTTTACCCTACCTAAACGAACCATAACTGCCGTAGAAATCATGTTCAGCACAAGTTTTTGAGCCGTTCCCGCTTTCATTCGGGTGCTTCCCGTAACAAATTCTGGTCCTACAATTACTTCAACAGGGTGGTCAACTGCTGCTGCTAAAGGCGAACCTTCATTGCAGCAAATACAAGCTGTGCGAATATTGTTTTCTCGGCACTTTTCCATTGCACCAATTACATAAGGCGTGGTACCTGAAGCTGCAATGCCAATTACGAAATCTAATTCAGAAATTTTATATTCTTCTAACTCTTTCCACCCCTGCTCTTGGTCATCTTCAGCATACTCTACTGCTTTACGAATAGCTGCATCTCCTCCGGCAATCAATCCAATCACCAAGTCGAAACTCACGCCAAAAGTGGGTGGACATTCAGAAGCATCCACTACTCCTAGTCGGCCACTAGTGCCTGCTCCCATATAAAACAGTCGACCGCCGTCTTGCAAGCGCTTCACAATCTCGGGAATCATCGCAGCAATTTGAGGAATAACCTTTTCAATAGAGTAAGCTACAATTTTATCTTCTTTGTTGATGCTGATCAGAATTTCTTCAGCACTCATCTTCTCCAAGTTGTTATACTTACTTTCTGATTCAGTGGTTGGTTTGTTCATGTTTTACAAGGATTCGTATTTCTCTTTAAACGAAGTTACCATCTTTTTAAGATCTCCGTCAAACTCAGTTTGCAATTGACGCTCTAATTTCGGAAGGTCACTCGAATAGGTTGAAAACCCAGAAAAATAAGCGTTGTTAAACTCCACCTCACGAAGCCATTCTCTTCCTTTTAGAGAATTTGAGAAAAAATCGATTTTAAATAAGCCTTCTTTAATCTCATTTATTTTTTGAGTCTTTAAGGCTCGTTTAAACTCAATCGTCAAGGTAGAGTCCATGTTTTTATAGAAGTCATTCAAGTCGTTAATTTCTTCTCTTAAGAAGTCTTTGTAGTCGTTTCGCCGCACAAAAGAAGCTCTGTAATTTTTTAACTCTTCACTTTGCTTCCCAAATTTATATGCCAAAAACTCTTGCGCACCCAATTTGCCAATAAAACTAGCTAGGTTCTCATTGAATGTAGCACTATCTTTTACGTACAATGTGGCATGTACAGATTCGTGAATGATTAACTCCGCCAAAGAACCAGGGCCTCGCTGTAGCATCGACGATAAAACAGGGTCTTTAAACCAACCCAAAGTTGACCAAGCATTTACTTCATCCAACTCTGTATCGTAGCCTTTAGAATCCATTTCAGCCTTTTCTTTTTTTGCGTTTTCTATGTTGAAAGCACCTTTGTAAGGAAAACTACCCGCAATGGGGAAAGACCATTCATAGGCCTTAATTTCAAATTCAGGACTTGCGGTTACAACCCACAAAATAGGTTTGCCTTTTTGATCGTAAAAAGTAGAATAATTTTCTGTTTGCTTCAATCCAAGAAACTCTTCCGAAAAGGCCTTTACCTCAGCAATGTATTTGAATTTTTCTTTGGTCGAATCGGGGAAGTTGGGGTCAATTAACAAGTCATCAATATCCTGAGCATTCCATAACACCTCAACTTGCCCTGCCCCTTGCTGCACACCATAAATAACAGCCTTAATGTTGATTAGCAGATAGCCAATAACCACAAATGCGATTAAACCAATTGCCTTTTTATGCTTGCGCATGGAGTATATCAATTAAAATTGGCTTTAATCCGCTGAAAAAGAATTCAACTGCGATGACCATCACAATTAACCCCATCAAACGCATCATAATTTTATTTCCTGTTTCACCCAACCATATGGTTATTTTGCCAGAACTCCATAGTACCAAATAACCAATCAAACAAACCAGTAAAATAGACCCAATCAATATGCCTTTCATTTGAATGGTTTGAGCATCTTCCATTAAAACAATTGCATTGGTTATGGCACCCGGCCCACAAATCATAGGAATTGCCAAGGGTGTTACAGATATATCGTCAACGTATTCTTTATTCACCGATTTCTTGTTCATTTTAACTTTTACCAGTTTGGCTTGAAGCATGTCCCATCCCATCATAAAAAAGATGATTCCACCAACCATTCTAAAGCTATTGACAGAAATTCCAAAAAACTTAAATAACAATTGACCTGAAAAAGCGAATAAAATCAAGGTGATTGCTGCAACAATATTGGCTTTCTTGGCAGTTTGTCTTCGTTCTTCCTTGTCTAAAGAGTCGGTCATCGTCATAAAGACGGGCATAATTCCTAGCGGATTCATTAGGGTTATAAAAGATGTGAAGCACAAAAGAGCGAAAGACAAATACATTTCCATCAGATTGTTAATTTTTTACAAAAGTGAGATTTCATTCGCAATTGAAATGAAATAAACAAAATAATTAATCGTTAATTGATTGAGCTTTTTGCGAGGCTCTTACCATGTAGAGTTTGGTAAAAATGTTTTCTTGTTTTGTTGGGAATGGCTTTGAAGCGTAAACCTCAAAGCCATTTTTTATTCCCAAATTTCTTTTGCTAAACGATACGTATTTGCATGTGCTTCAACAATGTACTTTATTTCTTTGGAATACCCTCCACCCATGCAAGCCATTATCGGAATATTATTCTCATGAGCTAAAGTCAGCACTAATTCATCTCTTCGTTTACAATCGGCTATGCTCACCCCTAACCTACCCAATTTATCGGTTTCTAGAATGTCTACACCCGACTGATAGATGATAAAGTCTGGTTGAACCCTTGAAATTAATTCTGGCAAATGTCGGTTTACTAATTTAAGATAATCCTCTCCCAAAATCCCATCGGGCAACCCAACGTCAAGATCAGATTTTTCTTTTCGCAGCGGATAATTGTGCTCCCCGTGCATGCTGAAAGTAAAAACACTAGAATCGTTTTCAAATATTTTTGCAGTACCATTTCCTTGATGCACATCTAAATCAACCACCAACACTTTTGTAACTAAATTATTTCGTAGAAGGTGAGAAGCGGTTACAGCAATGTCGTTCAACAAGCAAAAACCCTCCGCTCGGTCGGCATATGCATGGTGCGTTCCACCGGCAATGTTGAAGGCTACTCCAAACTCTAAGGCATATTTAGCAGCTTGTACAGAACCACCTAAAATAACCAACTCCCTCTCAATTAACTGCTCAGAGTGAGGGAAGCCTGATCGCAATTGCTCTTGTCGATTTAAATGCAGACCTGACAACTTCTCCCAATAGTCTTGATTGTGAATGGCGAGAATATCCGTTAAACAAATCTTCTCAGGTTCAAAAAAGTTTTCATCAGAAAGTGTTCCTTCATACAACAGTTGCCTTGGCAATAAATCATACTTCTCCATAGGGAAACGATGATTTTCAGGTAATGGGTGTACGTAAATGGGTGCGAAGGCTACTTTGATCACGGTCTTTCAGTTGTCAATTGTCAGTTAACAATTAACAACTAAAATTATCAACCATCAACATCAGTGTTCAACATCACACTAAGTTATTATTTTTCTTAGTTGATTTAATAATGGAAATAAGTAACCTGTTCAGCTTACCTGCTAAATTTCTTAATTCTTGAAACTCTTCATTTTCCATATAATTTGATTGATATAGTAATTCTAGCCAATACTAAACACCAGATTTGAAAGGAAGTTCATAACACATTAATGTCATCGCTCTAAGTAATAGGCAGAAGTTAGTATTTAAAGCCCGAGTTATTTGTGCACCACACTTTTAAAAGCCTATATGTAGTTCCTAAATTTGTACCACAACAATTTGAGCTTTCTTATCAACCAGGGTTTGCTACTTCTTTCAGTGCGACAAACCGTTCCGTTCCGTGCTCCATAGGGGTGCCTTGGGAACGATAACCCTGATAAAAATCTGCTTTACTAACTGAGATGCCGGTTGAATCATAATACACAATATTCAATAATTTGCCGTTATCGAAATTACCAATGACGTATTTCCCATTTTGCGAAGTATTGAAATATCGGCCATCTTTAACTAAGCTATCAAAGCGCCTGTAACTTGCTTTAGATCGAAACAGATTTTTATTTTTACACCTTATCGAATCAGGGTAAACATAGCCGTAGTAGTCAGAAACTTGATTTGAATCTTTGAACGATTGAATTCGCACATAAACCTTATCTTCAAAAACTTCTAAGGTATCCCAATTAGTTAAATCACTAGATTGTTCCTGACCATAAACTAAAAGTGATCTAGCAACACAGAGAATAATTAAGACAAGTAAATACTTGATAATAAACAATTTTTATTCGTTATTCAAAACTTCATAAGTGTTGCTTTCGCCTACAATCAAATAGTAACTACAACCTCACTATCAGGTTTGGAAATCTAACAAGTGAGATTTAAAACCTCCAAGGTTTTTGAAACCTTGGAGGTTGATTTGTGACTTGTTAACTGTCAATTGTTACTTCTTCTTCCCTCTAATCTCCTTCTCAATGTAATCCCACATTTCTGAAGGCACTGCATCTAATCCAGTAAATTCTCCAGCACCATACAGCCATTCACCACCGTCAATCGTAACAACTTCGCCATTCACATAGGCAGAGTATTCCGACATTAAATAACCTGCCAAATTTGCAAGCTCTTGGTGCTCTCCGTAGCGCTTTAATGGAATTCTTTTTAATGGATCAATTTTCTCTTTCAAACCATCGGGAAACAATCTACTGAATGCTCCTTGCGTTGGGAAAGGTCCCGGCGCTATTGCATTGGTTCTAATTCCATACTTTGCCCATTCCGCTGCGAGAGAGCGCGTCATGGTTAATACCCCTGCTTTAGAAACTGCAGAAGGAACAACATAACCTGAACCTGTCCACGAGTACGTCGTAACAATGTTGAGCACGGTTCCTTTAATTTTTTCTTTGATCCAGTACTGTCCCATTAACAATGAACAGTTGTACGAACCTTTGAGAACAATATCTACAATAATGTCAAAAGCTTTTGGTGAAAGGCGTTCTGTTGGACTTATAAAATTTCCAGCCGCATTGTTAACCAATCCATTAATCTCACCAAATGTTTCTATCCCTTTCTGTATGAGAGCCTCTACTTCTATTGGTTTGCGGACATCACAAGCTACCGCCAAAATTTTTCCACCTGTTTCTTCGGTTAGCTCTTTCGCTGTTGCATCCAACACATCTTGCTTTCTGCTCGCTATAATAACGTTCGCACCAAGTTGCATAAAGTACTTGGTCATAGATTTACCTAAACCTGTACCACCACCTGTTACTAGAATTGTTTTGCCGCTTAGTTCTTCGGCTTTAAACATGGGTTCTGTATATTTCATATTATTTATTTTTAGGTCGATTTGATTTATCGGAAATTCCGAAAATTGAGTTCAATACTAACATCACAAAGCTCAATAGTAATGCCCAAAGCAAACCATTTACTGCAAAACCATCTATTAACTTATCAGCAATTAAAATTAATATAGCATTGATGCAGAATAAAAACAACCCTAACGTAAGGATGGTAATTGGTATAGTTACAATGATTAACAAAGGTTTAACAAAAGCGTTCAGAATGGCCAACACAATTGCAACAATTACTGCCGAATAAAAATTATCGACATCAACACCTGGTATCAGGTAAGATGCTATAATGAGTGCCGCAGCGTTTAAAAGAAGTTTTGGGATCCAAGTCATAATATTATTTACAATTGATTATTTACTGCGAAACAATTTGCATTAACTGTGCACAAAATATTGCACCAAACGTTCCAACTGCATAGCCGAAAACAGCCAGTAAAACTCCAACAGGCGCCAAAGCCGGACTAAAAGCTGAAGCAACAATAGGCGCTGATGCTGCTCCTCCAACATTTGCCTGGCTACCAACTGCCACAAAGAAAAACGGTGCTTTGATCAACTTTGCAACAACCAGAAGAATAATGACATGGACTATCATCCAAATTATTCCGATTAAGAACAATTCTAAATTGTCGAAAATAGCTAAAATGTCCATTTTCATTCCAATCGTTGCTACTAGAACATAAAGAAAAGCACTCCCAAATTTTGAGGCTCCCGCCCCTTCATACGATTTAAGCTTGGTGAAAGAAAAGAATAATCCCATAATGGTTGCAATTACCACTAACCAAAAGAAATGACTCGCCATAGAAGTTAATCGATATGCTTCTAAAAACTCTTTTTTGGTTTGCATGATTGGAGTAATCAAATCAGCTCCAAAATGTGCAATTGCAGTTCCTCCAAAACCTATGGCACAAATTATTATAATGTCTGTTAAATTCGGAACTTTCGTTATGCTTGCTGCATAATCTTCTATGCCTTTTTTTACTTCTTCTATAGCAGATGAATCTGCTTTTAATTTTTGATCTAGCTTCTCGCTCATTCCGGCACCCACTAGCAAAAATGCCATCCAAATATTGGCTACAATTACGTCGACCGTAATCATTGCTGAAAACAACTTATCGCTAGCACTGTAAATCTCCTTCATAGCTGTTTGATTGGCACCTCCACCAATCCAGCTCCCGGCAACCGTTGCCAACCCTCTCCAAACCTCATCCGGCCCTGAGCCTCCAATTAACTCTGGAGCAAAAGCTGAAACCGCCAAAATTGCAATTGGTCCACCTAAAATAATTCCCAATGTACCTGCAAAAAACATAATGATAGCTTTTGGCCCAAGCTTAACAATTCCCTTTAAGTCTATACTTAAACAAAGAAGAACCAACGAAGCTGGAAGTAAGTAGCGAGATGCTACGAAATACAAGTTTGAACTTTCCCCAGAGATTATTCCGGCTGAATTGAAAATTGAAGGAACAAAATAGCACAATAATAAAGCAGGAATTACCTTGTAAAATTTTACAAGTGCCGGGTTTTTACTGCTTGAGGTTTTAAAAATGATAGCCAAAATGGTCATCAACAAACCTAATACAACTGCATCATTCGTTATAAAAGCCGTAGCTTCTGAAGTCCCTTCCATAGTTTTCTAAAAATAAAAAACCAAGATAGTTATTTTGATTGAAAGCTTAGGTAAATTTTACTTTAAGCAGTTCTTCAGAATTTTCAACTCCTCTACTTTTCCGAGCTGACCATTCTTACTGTAACCGTAAATGAGATTGTTAATCAATCTATTTACAACTGTTAATTTATCGCAAGGGAGATAAAACTTGTCTTGCATTTCTATTTTCAGTTTGGCTAAGTAATCTGCAATATCTTCATATTGAAATAAAGAACCCTTGTTGAATGGATCAATGTAAAAAAGTATACTCTCTTGGTCAACCGTATCTAAATACTGCATGGGCAATACCAAATAAGACACGATGAAGTGTTCGGGTAAATTCACTCCGTAAATCGGCAATTTGAGTCGTTCAGCCAACTCTAAATACAAAATGGAAATACTAATCGGATTCCCTCTTTTTGTATCTAATACATTATTAATGTAGCTATTGATTGGAGAATAATAATTTTTACGGTTACCATCAAAGCCGTTAATTTCAAAAAATACTTTATTCAGTACTCCTACCTTTTCTAGGGCTGTGTAATCAGGGTTAATCTCTAGCCAACATTGCTTATAGAGATTTTCAACAGTGCTTTTAATTCCGGCCTCATCAAGATCAGAATATTGATAATGAGCTAAGATGATAGCTGCCTCTAACAGCGACTTTTCTTCCCCATTTTTCCAATCCGTAAGTTTATTTTTTACCTCTTGAAATTGAATTTGGTGGATTATTGATATAATTCTTAGCTGTAAAATTTCATTGAAAGAGTTCTCCCAAGCGTCTTCTAATTGCTTCACCACTTGGTCACCAAAACTCAGTAACTCTTGACTAACCTGAGTAAAAACCATCTCGTCTGGATCATCCAAAAGGTTGATTAACGCAGAAATTCTAGAAGCATCTTTCATATCTATCAAAGATAGGCAAAGAGGGTTCCCTTGAATTTAAATAAAATGAAGTTTTAAACCTTAGGCTGTTAATCTATCCAAAACGTCGTCAATTAGCTTATTGATAACGGGCTTGTAATCTTTACTGAAAGAATTGGCATATCTATTTGCTACTACAGCACAAACCGTGCATGCTTGATGCCCCATAAGCTTGCTTAAGCCATATAAAGCAGATGTTTCCATCTCGTAGTTCACAATTTTATTTCCCTTGAAATCAAACTTTCTGAGGTCATCATTCACTCCTGGATGCCTTGGCAACAAGCGCAATCTTCTGCCTTGAGGAGCATAAAACCCATTGGCTGTCATCGTAACTCCCGGATGAAACCCTTTACCAATCTTTTCAATTAAAGAAGAAGATCCTTTTACCAAGTAAGGCTTATTAAATCTCTCTTTCCAGTTGGTTTGAGACTTAAAGGCATTAAACATTTCATCCTCTTCGGCATCCATCTCAAACTCGTAAAAATTCATTAACCCATCTAGGCCAATAGCATGCGTAGACACCACCACTTCGTCGGCAGGAACATGCTCTTGAATTGAGCCACAAGTTCCAATTCTTACAATTTCTAACGAAGTTAATTCCTCTTTTACCGTTCGCTCTTGCAAATTGCAATTCACCAAAGCATCCAGCTCATTTAACACTATGTCAATATTATCCGTCCCTATTCCGGTAGCCATTGCAGTTACTCTTACTCCATTGTAAGTACCTGTATGGGTGATAAACTCCCTATTCTCAACCTTGCATTCTATGGTATCAAACTTTGCTGAAATAGTTGCAATTCTATGCGGGTCACCTGCAACAATAACTTTGTGTGCAATTTGCTCTGGCTTAAGCGCTAAATGGTATATTGAGCCATCTGGGTTTAAAATTAATTCCGAAGGATGAATCATGCTTTTTTAGATTTACCACGAAACTACAAAAAAGTTAATTCTTAATTCCTGATTATTGCCCTATATAAAATGGAATTAAATACCTTTATAAAAAATAAAATTACCATGAAACACCAATTCCAAGTAAACAAAATATTAATTCCTATAGATTTTTCAAAAACCTCAAAACTAGCACTTGAGCATGCTGCTCATCTTTGTAAAGTTTTTAATTCAGAACTTCATTTACTTCATATTTACAAAACTTCTACCATCGATGTTTTGCCAAATTTGACAGCTACCTCAGCTAGTTTGCCAGATTATGATTCATTAAGAGAAATGGTTACTGAAGAGTTGAACGAAGTAGGTAAAAAATTTAGTGAAAAACACAATGTAGGTTACAACATTGAAGTGAAAGAGGGTAGCGTATCAAAAGGAATTTTATCTTCTGCTAAAGACTCTGGAGCTGACTTAATTGTAATGGGAACTCACGGTGTTAGTGGATTTGAAGAATTCTTCTTAGGAAGTAATGCATACCGAGTTGTAACTTCTTCTTTAATTCCAGTCTTAACAGTTCAAGAGCGAGCAGACAAATTGGGCTTTGAAAATATTGTATTGCCTATTGACAGTTCTCAACACACAAGAGACAAAGTTTCTGAAGTAGTAGCCCTAGCTGAAAAATTTGGGAGCAAGGTGCACATCGCTCAGCTAATGAAAGAAGAAGATGACCACGCAATTATGAATTTAAAAGTTCAACAGGTAGAAGAGCATCTAAGTCATAAATCAATTTCTTATACTAAAACTGTTATTGAAAACGATAACATTGCCGAAGCTACAATGAAGTTTGCCCAAGAAGTAGAAGGAGACTTAATTGCAATTATGACGGACCAAGAAAACTATACTGGATTTTTTGTTGGTGAATACGCTCAACAAATTGTAAATCATTCAAAAATTCCTGTTTTAAGTATAACTCCAATGGGTATTGTAAAAGGTTTCTCTCAATCTCAATTAGGTGGTGATTACAAGCCTTTTTACCTTTAAAATACTACATGCAAGCAGAGCTGATCACCATTGGTGACGAAATTCTTATTGGCCAAACAATAGACACTAATTCTGCTTGGATGGGCAAAGAATTAAATGCCTTAGGCATTCAAGTAAGTCAAATAACATCTATAAAAGACGAACGAAATGCAATTCGTTCAGCAATCTTGGCTGCCGAGAAATCGGCAGCCAAGATTATTTTAATTACCGGAGGTTTAGGGCCAACCAAAGATGATATTACCAAGCATGTGCTTTGTGAATATTTTGAAACCGAGTTGGTTCGCAATGAAGAAGTGTTGGCAAAAATTCAAGCATTTTTTAAATCGAGAGGCCGAGAGATGCTGGAAAGCAATAACATGCAAGCAGACTTGCCTAAAGCTTGTACCGTATTGCTGAACGACATGGGCACAGCTAGTGGGATGTGGTTTGAAAAAGGCGACACTATTTTTGTTAGTATGCCAGGTGTTCCATACGAAATGAAGCACTTGATGAGCGATCGAGTTTTTCCAAAAATTCTAGAACGATTTGAACTGCCTGCTATCTTTCACAAAACCATAATGACTGATGGTATTGGAGAATCGTTTTTGGTAGAACTGATTAAAGACTGGGAAAATAGCCTAGTTGCAGAAGAAATAGCCATTGCGTACTTACCTTCTCCAGGAATTGTGAGAGTTAGACTAACAGCACAGGGTCAAAACAAAGCTACACTAGAGGAGAAGGTACTTCGTAAAGCAAATGAGTTACACCAATTGGTTCCTCAGTATATTTTTGGTGAAGATGACATTTCATTAGAAGAAGCTCTGGCAGCTGCTCTAAAAGCCAAAGGAAAAACAATTGCCACCGCAGAAAGCTGCACAGGTGGATACATTGCTCATTTACTAACCTCTATATCGGGCAGTTCCGCTTATTATCTTGGCGGATTTGTATCGTACGACAATCAAGTAAAAATAGAAACGCTTAAGGTATCTAAGGAGTCAATTGAAGATGATGGGGCCGTAAGTAAAACCGTTGTAGAACAAATGGCAAATGGAGCGAGAAACCTATTGAAAACAGACTTTGCAATTGCCACCTCTGGCATAGCCGGACCAGATGGCGGTACAGAAGAAAAACCAGTTGGTACTGTTTGGATTGCCATTGCCTCTGAAAAAGGTGTTCAAGCAAAGAAATTTTTATTTGAGCAAAACAGAGAGCGCAACATTAGAAGAAGCGCCATGGCTGCTTTGAGTATGGTGTTGAAAGCTGTGAAGTAAGGAATACTATACAATGATTATTCATCTTTTTTAAAGAAGAAAGCCTCAAAGAGTTTGGAACTCTTTGAGGCTTTTTAGTATGAGGCTATATCTTAAAACCTCACTAGTTCTTTAATTTCCTCACCCCCTCTCTTGACGGTTACAAAAGTAGAATCGCCTTTTTCAAAAAGGCTCAACCCTTTCATGTACGCTTTCATTCCATCTACCTTAATGGTATCCATTTGCACCACAATATCGCCTTTTAAAAACCCGGCAACAAAAGCAGGCTTTCCTTCGGTAACCCCGTCAATTCGCATTCCTTCCCCTTGAAACAAATAATCAGGCATTACACCTAAGGTTACCGTAAACCTTGGATTGTCGTCACTTTCGTCTTTTGTTTTAACAAATTCCAACTTTGCAGCAGTGTCTAATTGAGTTGCTAAACGAACAATTAATTCCTCAATGGTATGAATTCCTTTGTAATTGATCTTTTCTACATCGTCACTTGGTTTGTGGTAATCTTCATGCTGCCCTGTAAAAAAGTGCAACACCGGAATGTCTTGAAGGTAAAAAGAAGTATGATCTGACGGCCCAACGCCAGATTCTCCATAAATAAAAGGCAAGTTATCCCAGTTAGCCTGCTCCAACTCTTTCGTCCAATTTGGATTTGTCCCAACTCCATTAATTGCCAACCCTTTAGATGTATCTAACCTTCCTACCATATCGAAATTTAACATGTAATGCACTTGCTCAAGGTTTATTGTTGGATTTTTACAGTAGTAATTAGAACCTAAAAGTCCCATTTCTTCACCTGAAAAGGCAATGAACAAGTAGTTTGAATTCTTAGCTGATTCGTTATTTTTCAACCCTTCAGCAATGGCCAACATCAATGCTACACCGCTCGCGTTATCGTCTGCCCCATTGTGAATCGAACCATCCTTTGCAGCATGTAATGAACCAGAAATACCGTGGCCTAAATGATCATAGTGCGCTCCTATCACTACTGTTTTGTTCGCTCCATTATCAATCATTCCCAAAACGTTAGAAACTTGAATGGTTTTAGTAGTATCCAACTGTTCCTCATGTGGATTAGCTTTTGGCGAAAAATCAAATACTTGAATAAAACCCTCTTCGCCTTTCGCTGTCAGCCCTATTTCTTGCATTCGCTGTGCAATGTACTCTGCCGCCAATCGTTCTCCTTCGGTTCCACTTTCTCTGCCTTCTAACGAGTCAGAAGCCAAATAAACGATGTCAGATTTTATACTTTCTGTTGTATTAACTTTACTTTCTTGGCAAGAAAATAAAGCTAGAGAGCCTAAACTAAGGGCTATTATTAATTTCAGTTTCATTGTTCTATAAATTAAAGTTCAAAGCTAAACATTCCAACTGTATCGCTTTTCATAAAAACTTAACTTTGCACCCAAATTTTTATAAAATGAAAAGAGTATTTATTGCCTTATTAAGTGTGAGCCTTCTTGCTTGCGGAACTGAGAAAAAAACTGAATCCAGCGAATCTGCAACCTTGAATTCAGACTCAACAGCCATCGAGGTGTCAATTATAAATCAGGGAGAAACTCATTTTGCAAGTTTAAAACAACTCACGAATGGTGGTGATAATGCAGAAGCCTATTGGAGCTTTGACGATTCTAAACTGGTATTTCAGGTTACTAACCCTAAATGGGAATTAGAATGCGATCAAATTTTTGTTTTTGATTGGCAAAACGACAAACTAATGGAAAATATGCCACAAATGGTTAGTACGGGTTTAGGCCGCACTACTTGCTCGTATTTTCTCCCAGGAGACACGACAATTGTATATGCCTCTACTCATTTAGCTGACTCAGCTTGCCCTCCAAGCCCGGAAAGAACGAATGGAAGATACGTTTGGCCAATATACGAGAGCTTTGATATTTTTACCGCTGATTTAGAAGGAAACATAATAAATCAACTAACCAAAGAACCCGGATATGACGCCGAGGCAACTGTCTCTCCAAAAGGTGATAAAATTGTCTTCACATCTCTACGAACTGGCGATTTAGAATTATTTACCTGTGACATTGATGGATCAAATGTGAAGCAAATCACCTTCGATTTAGGATACGATGGAGGAGCATTTTTCTCACCAGATGGAAGCAAATTAATCTTCCGTTCAAGCAGACCAAAAACCGAAGAAGAAATCACTAAGTATAAAAGTTTATTAGCGGAAGGCCTCGTTGAACCAACCAACATGGAACTTTACATTTGCAATGCTGATGGTTCTGATTTAAGACAATTAACAGATTTGGGTAAAGCCAACTGGTGTCCATTCTTTCACCCTTCAGGTGAAAAAGTAATTTTCGCATCGAATCATCATACAGAAAGAGGGTTTCCATTTAACCTATACATGATTAACATAGATGGAACAGGTCTTGAACAAGTAACACACGATGAAACGTTTGATGCGTTCCCTGTATTTTCAAATGATGGAAAACACCTTGTATTTTCTTCTAATAGAAATAATGGTGGAACAAGAGAAACAAACTTATTTGTAGCTGAATGGCAGGATTAAAATCCTGTTTTTTCAGACTTCATGTGTTCTATTAACAAGCCAACACAGCCAGTCTCTCTTACTTTTAATTTCATTTTAGACTCCTCTCCCGGAACGCTTACTTCTATAATTAAACTAATAGAGCCTTCTGCAGTGAACTCAATGAAAGAGCTGTAACTGTCTTGAGAATTATCATAAAGTAACTCCTTTACAATTTTAAACTGAGGGCCTTTATTCACTGCTGCAGGTGCTGATTCATCTGCGTATGAATCGTCAGAATAATCCTCAGAGTAGTCGTCACTAGAATAGTCGTCGCTAGAGTAATCCTCTGTTGTTTCTTCAGAAGTTGATTCCTCTGAGTAATCCTCTACTTTCGGCTTAATTAGTACTTTTTGCTTTTCATAGATTTTAAATCGAATCTCATTTCCCAAATTATCTTCGTTACAAACTGTAATTCTATAATCTTGACCATTGTACGCCACCATATGGAATTTTGAAGTTTGACCTTTCGCCATGATCGCACTTTTCGACTGGCTATCGTACTTCATTGGCACACCGTCATTGTCTCCACAACCTTTGCGGTGATAAGTGGTACATTCTGTTTGGGCCTGCACTGAAACACTAGCTACAATAATTCCCACAAATAAAATAAACTTTCTCATCTTTCTATATATTTTGAGCTATTGCTTGAACTCTATACGCTTGAACAGCTGACTTCAGTTCGGAAAATTGCTCTTTTGTTAATCCTATTTTTTTCCCTTTTCCAAATACTAATTTCCCACCAGATTTTTTCTCTGATTTTAATGACTTTTCCTCCTTTAATGAACTCAAAACCCTTTTGATCTCTTGTAATTTATCAATTTCACCCTGTATACCTAATTTGTCATTGTTCAATTCTAAATACGAATACAGGTTATCAAAAGTGATTTTCTGCGCTGCAATGCGCTGTGCAGTCTTTGATTCAAGATCGATATTTTCCATTGAGTTCAACGTAATGTGAACACTTTCAATCCAGCCACCTATGGTCATCAACGCTAACTTCCCCTCCTGCCCGTTATCTTCTAAGTGTTGAACTGCTTTGTAATATGACTCTCCTGCAATTAAAGACAAAGAGTCGGGGTTCTCTAAGTTTGCCTGAATGTTTTGCATCATCTCCTCAGACATTAGTTCTTCGATTTCTAGCTCTTGACTCAATTCACGCACCGTTTTATACAACTTTAAAGAGCCTTCAACATCCTCGTATGCTGCAGTATATGCTAGATCTGCTGTATAAATTCCAAAAACAATGGCTTTTCTAACAGGGTCATTATAATTATCTGCTAGTGCAGGGTCAAGTACAAGAGACTTGTTAAACGCTATGCCATTGTCGTATATGAACGTGAACATTTGCTCCGGAGAAGGCATTGCATAATATGAGTTGCTCTGTTTTTCAACTACTGCTTCAGGTTGCTTTTTTTCAACGGTTGGATCATCTTTTCTCTCTTGTTGTTCTGCACAAGAAGAAAAAATGAGAAGTAAACTTATGGGTAGAATTAACTTTTTCATTCTTATGAATTTAGAACCGAAGATATTAAAAGTGACGGAAGAATTGTAAAATATCCGAATTTATTTTAACTCTAAATTGTTAATTCTTTACTTCTTACTAAATGAAGTCCTAAATAAGTAAGCAAACCATTCAACATCAACAATTCAAAACCAAACTTATAGCCATTAAACCAAACTTCAGAGTTTAATTGAATCACATAACAGATTATAGGGCAGAGCAAACAAATCAAAGGCACCCATTTGTCTTTCAATTTAGTTTTATGCAACAGTCCGAATGCGTAGAGACCTAACAATGGCCCATAAGTATAACCTGCAACTTTAAACAAGCTACTGATTACACTTTCATCGCTGATCAAACTGAAAACCAAAATAACCACGTAAAGCACCAGAGACATTACAATGTGCGTTCGCTTCCTAAGCACTTGACCTACTATTTCCGTTTTTTGTTGCACTCCAAGAAAATCAACACAAACAGAAGTTGTAAGGGCAGTTAAAGCTGAATCTGCACTAGAATAGGCTGCAGCAATTAACCCTAAAATAAAAAATACGGCGACTGATATTCCAAGTGAGTTCCCCAATGCCAAGGAAGGAAAAAGCTCGTCGGTTTTTGTTGGGATTGCTATTCCATTTTGGTTCGAGTAAATAAAAAGTAGCGCTCCTAAAGCCAAGAACAATAAATTAACAAAAACCAGCACCACACTCATAGAAAACATATTCCACTTGGCCTCTTTGATGTTTTTGCAACTGAGGTTTTTTTGCATCATATCTTGGTCCAGACCTGTCATCACGATTGTTATGAAGGCGCCGCTGAGGAATTGCTTCCAGAAGAAATTCGATGCTTTCCAATCTTCAAAGAAAAAAACTTTAGAATAATCGCTTGAAGAAATTGTTGATACTAGGTCTGAAAAACCGAGGTTCAGTTGGTCTCCGATTTGATATATTGCAACGCCCACGGCCAATAACATGAATAAGGTTTGCAAGGAATCTGTCCACACAATGGTTTTAATACCCCCCTTAGCAGTGTACACCCAAATAAGCAAAATGGTAATTGCCACAGTTAAATAGTACGGAATTCCCCAATCATCGAAAATGGCTATTTGCAGCACATTTGCCACCAAATAAAGCCGAAATGCTGCGCCAATGGTTCTTGATAGCAAAAAGTAAAAAGCTCCAGTTTTGTAACTCCAAAATCCAAAACGTTGATCTAAATAGGTATAAATTGATGTTAAATTCAACTTGTAATACAAGGGCATGAGCACATTTGCCACTACAACGTAACCCAATAAATAGCCTAATACCATCTGAAGGTAAGAGAACTGGCTATCACCTACCCAACCGGGAACAGAAATAAAGGTCACTCCCGATAGTGAAGTACCAATCATTCCAAAAGCAACGAGGTACCAAGGAGAGTTTTTATTGCCGACAAAAAATGAGTTGTTGTCAGCGCCTTTTGCGGTATAGCGAGCAATTAATAACAGAATAAGAAAATAGAGAGCAACAATTCCCGCTATTACCGTAGAGCTCATAACTTATTGTAAATTAAACCTCTTCTCAGCCATTGC
Source organism: uncultured Flavobacteriales bacterium (assembly GCA_905479325.1). Classification (GTDB taxonomy): domain Bacteria; phylum Bacteroidota; class Bacteroidia; order Flavobacteriales_E; family Vicingaceae; genus NORP294. The sequence goes on along the minus strand of CAJQLW010000072.1, from coordinate 7,920 downwards.
AGTAATATCTTCACCAATTGCTAAACAAGCAGTTGCTGCCGGAGATGGGGCATTCAACACATGAATACTATTGTTTTTGTACTCAATTTTAAAATCTTCAATCATTTCGCCATTAGGGCCTAAAGCCATTGCTCGAACACCGGCTCTACCCGGTCTGATGTCGTCCATTTCTAGAGAAGGAATTAATCCTTGAAGGCGGTTTAAAAATAATTTTTTGCTGAATGCACGTTTGTATTCATCCAAACCAAACCTCCAATGTTTGGCGAATAATTTCCATGTTCCTGAGTAACTTAAAGCATCTGCCGTATCTTTTAAATCAAAATCGGTTTTGCCGTAGCCTTCTCTTTTAAAAGTGAATACAGCATTTGGTCCACACTCAATTTCTCCGTCTGTCATTCGTGTAAAGTGAACACCTAAAAAGGGGAAGGCAGGATTTGGAACGGGATAAATTAAATGTTTTACCTTGTGCTTTCCTTGTTCATTTAACTCATAATAGTCGCCACGGAAACCAACAATTTGCATGTCTAGCTCTACCCCATCTTTTTTAGCTAAACGATCTGACTGCAATCCACCACAATAAATCATGTGTTTTGCTTTATGCGAAGTTTTCTCTGTTTTAATAACTGAAATCCCCCCTTCTTGTTGAGCGTGAATAAAAGCATCACCCAAAGAAACTTTGCTCTCGGGCTGCTTCGCCAATGCCAATTCGGCCATTCGTTCTGTTGCTTGCACGTAATTAATAATTCCTGTACAACCTACTCGAATTCCCGCTATACCACTACAAAAAGGCTCAATTTCTCGAACCTGATCTCCTGTTATTTTTTCTATGTCCTCTGTATCATTCGCTAAACCATTGGCAAAAATCTTTTCCATAAATGGAAGTTCCGACTCTTGAGTAGCCACTACCACTTTTCCGCAAACTTCATGGTCTACCTTATATTCTTGCGAAAATTTCACCAATGCTCTTCTTCCTCTAACGCAAGTAATCGCTTTTTGAGAGCCTGGTTTGTAATACAACCCTGAATGAATTACACCTGAATTATTTCCTGTTTGATGCGCCGCTAGGTGATCTTCTTTTTCTATCAATAAAATCTTGAGGTGAGGAAATTTCAATTGCATTTGATAAAGCGTTGCAGCTCCAACAATTCCTCCTCCAATTATTGCAATGTCGTATATTTTTTCTTGACTCAAAACTCGATTTTTTTAGGGTGTAAAAGTAATCACTTATCAACTCTTTTTGGCACTAATTTGTTCGTTCTTTGGCACTCGAAGCAACAGAATAAAACCAATAATGAAGAATGCTCCTAAGGCGAAAATAGAGTTCCGCATGCTGCCTGTCCACCCTTCAATAAAGCCATATGCAAAGGTTCCAATTACAATTCCTAGCTTTTCGAGCACATCATAAAAACTGAAATACGATGCGTGATCTTTTGTTTCGGGCAATAATTTAGAATATGTAGAACGAGAAAGTGACTGAATGCCTCCCATCACCAACCCTACTGAACCTGCAATGACATAAAATTCAACGGGCTCGTGAATAAAATAAGCTCCGATACAAATAACAACCCAAATAAATAATGTAATTGACAAAGAGGCTATATTTCCAATTTTACTAGAAATCCATGAAAATAAATATGCTCCGCCAATCGCAATAAATTGAATGATTAGTACTGATACAATGAGACCAGTTTTTGCTCCATCACCTTCCCAGTTAATTTCTTTAGCAGCAAATAAGGTTGCCATGATCATTACTGTTTGCACCCCCATGCTATATACAAAGAAAGAGCCTAAATACCGCTTCAATGTGGTAAGTTCACTTAGTTCAGCCCAAACTTTTTTCAATTCTTTAAACCCTTTGGTGAACTTGTTTTCTTTTGGTTTATCTGAATAAGAAGCATTTGGCAAATAAGCATAGGTGTACTGACTAAAACCAATCCACCAAATGGCTACAGTTAAAAATGCATACTTAGCATCCATACCAAAACCCATAATTGCAACCAAATTCAGTATCAGAAGAATAGAACTCCCAACATACCCTAAGGAGTAACCCTTAGCAGAAATTTTATCATGATCTTCTGCGTGAGCAATTTCGGGTAAATAGGCGTTGTAAAAAACCAAGCTACCCCAAAAACCAACACTTGCCAAAAGAACCGGAACCATGCTTAATTCAAGATGGTTTACATCAAAGAAAAATAAAGAAGCACACGAAATAGCTCCTAAGTAGCAAAAGAATTTTAAAAAGCTTTTCTTATTGTCTGAATAATCTGCAACTCCTGAAAGTAGAGGAGAAATAATCGCCACAATAATAAAAGACACAGAGATTACGTAAGAATAAAGCTCTGTATTTCTGAAGCTTCCACCAAAAAAACTGACTAAATCACCGGTTAGATTACCTGATGCATCATGACTTGTTTGATACTCGTAAAACATTGGAAATATGGCCGTAGTAATTACCAATGGATAAACTGAATTGGCCCAATCGTAGAAAGTCCAAGCGTTTATTATTTTTTTATTGCCCTTCTGTATCATATGTTAAAAATAGCAAAACTAGTTTCAGTGGATATAATTTTATTCCTCTAACTTTGTGCCTTTAATTACACCTCATGAAAATTAAACTCACCCTCTTTTTTCTTTCCGCCCTTGTATTTGGTTCATCTTGCAGAAATGATGACGATGGAAACCAAAACCTACTTTCTGGTTACGAAAGAATTGTAGATAAAAATTATAGTTTAAGAGATGTTGAAGTTCGGGCCAATGGAGTAATTCTATTCGATCGGAGTACTGTTTTCGAGTGCGAACGAGACAACATTAACCGTTATGAAAGTTCAGGCACAGCCACTACAAGATACGGTTTGCTAAGATGCGATCCGAACGAGCCAAACGAAGAGTTCTACTTTTGGACCTTAATCTCAAACGATTCCAAACTTATTTTAGATTACAACGGCCCGAATGTGCTCGTATACAACATTATAGTAAACGACGGAAGAAACCTTGTGCTAGAGCGTTTTTCTATTGAAGATGTTGACAACGATGGAACCTTAGAGTCAGTTCAAAGTAGGTTTACTTACGTACGTTCTTAATTGCAGTATTTGCAGTGCAGCTGCCTAATGGCGCTGTTGTCTAAAGATTGCATTCCCATTAATTGGGTACTAAATAAGCTGCAAAAATGAGTTGGGTATAAATTCTGAGCTTTTGTTAATGCTGCTAAATATGCTTTCTCTCCTACTTGATCTTGATCGTACTGGGCAATTTGTAGAAAGTAAAATAGCAATTCTTTCTCTACATCTTCTTGCTTAACTGCAGTTTGAAGTAGCTCTATGGCGTAACTAAATTGGTCTTGAAAACAAAGTGTTTTCGCTAAGTTCAGCCGTTCCGCGTTTGTCAATTGTGCTTTTTGCTGCCATTTCATCAGTTCTGTAAACGACTTTTTTCGCTTGTCGAAATTCCCTAAATCATAAAAGTAGTTTACTGCCAATAAGTTGTAATTCAACATTGCTCGGGCATATTTTTCGCTTGCAATGCGCTCGGAGGGTATCTTCTTAAAACCTGACATCCACTCTTCCATCCCTTTTGTTTCTGAGGGGTGCTCCGCCCAATAGTCTAATTTGGCTATGTGGTAATTAAAAGCAACTTCAGGTTCTTTTTGATTGATTAAATACAACTCAAAAAGTGCAAGGTAAATGGGGTTCCCTCCGTATTGAGCAGCTCCCATAATAGACTCTAATACAATTTGATTGTTGATAATTGCCAATGTATTTTCTTTCTGAGCCGGATCTGCTTGCGGAAGCTGACTTGCATCCAATTCTCCACTTCTCACCTTATTCAAAAGTTTTGATTGCACAAAAAGGGCAGGATTAGTTTGATTGTTATCCAGAAAAAACCGATACAATTCTAGTTGCTTCTGTGTGTCTTTACTCAACTGAATCGTCGCCTTACCGCTTACCGTATATCGAATCTGATTCAACCCTTCCAAAAAAGAATTCAATTTATCATCTTCTTTCTGAGCTTCTTTTAAAAATTCTATTTTCTCCTCCTCGTTCAGCCCTTGCATCTCGAGTTGGTAGTAGGTGTTTTTTATGAATGACTGCACGGAATCCCAAGCAATGTGAATTTTACCACCTTGCTCAACTTGATACTGCTCACTATTTTTAGATTTAGTGGGAGAAACTTGTACAACAGTAGCTGAAGTAGCTATCTTAAAATTTAAGCCATTTAAGGTTTCTTTTGCTTTTTGCAGTGAATCGGCTCCTCCATTAAATAAGGGAATAACAATTTCAATGGAATCATTCCATCGGAACTCATGCTCCTTACTTTCTCCGGCAACGGCAAATTCTAATGGAATTTGAGCTGTGTTTTTCGACTCAATTTGATTGAAAGGCACAGTTGCGCAGTGCACTCCATCTTTTACAATTATCAAATTAGGCTCTGTTAATTCTTTCTGGTAAAAACTTGGAACGGCGCCCAATTTCACGTTTAACTCACCAATGCTATCTGCTAAGTTTTGCGCCAACAAGTACGATTTCTTGAAAGGCCTTTGCAGGTAACCCTTGGCAACTGTTCCAGGAAAATTTTGAATCCCTTCGCCACATTTGTATTGCCGCTGATCTACCCAATCAATAGCGATACCGTCTGAAGCATCACTAACGAGTTGTTTTATAAAAGGCAAGCTGTGATATTGAAAAGAAACTTGCCCATCTCCAACTTTCAGAACATCTGAAAACAGCTCGGGAATACTCGGAAACTTTTCATTAAAATCTCGACATTTTTGTTCGTCAAACGGTTCTATTCCATAATTTTTAAGGCTTAGCTTTTCAGTGCCGAGTGGCTCATATGGTTCATTGCCAAACACCATACAAAATAAATAATCTACCTCATTGCTAATAATAACTGAAACGCCTAATGTGTTAAAATTAGGATCCAATACATTAAGCTTGCTGCTTTTCTCATCTTCTAACCAAGCTGCAACTATGGCCTTTACCAATTTCTGATCGGTGTCTATTTCTACCCTAACCCCATTGGGCTCAAGAGCTTCTTTTGCCCCAAATGAAACTTGCGACAAGTTTTCTTCTACCGTGCCATGAAGACCTTCATAATACAAAACTCGTTGTGCGACATTTTCCTTTTTGCTGTTGTCTTGTGTGTGCACCAAACGACCCAATTCAGAGCAGTATTCTGCTTGATCAAAAGCAGCAGCACTGAGTAGTTCGTCCAGTCTAAATTCCGACAGCTGTTGCTCTTGTCTTAACTTGTTTACCTCTTCTAGTAACAACCCCGCCCAATACAAATCTTGCTCTTGAGCACGACCCAGCAACGCGAAACAGATAACCAAAAATACAAGTGCAATCTTTTTCATTTATCGTTCTACAGTTATGGTAACACGTCTATTTTTCGCCATTTCACTCTTTTTATCTCCTTTATAAACGGTGTTCTCTTCTCCCGACCAAGAGGTATAAACATTTTGAAGATTAAAATTACTCATCCTTTGTTTTACTTCATTTGCTCGCGCTTGTGACAACTGCATGTTGTATTCAACACTGGCATCTTGATCTGTATGGCCTTCCACCTTTATTGGGTAAAAAAAGGGCGAAGGTAATTGATTTATAAATTCATCTAATCGGTTCAGTTCAATTGAAGAAATAGATGCGCTATCTTTCTCAAAATAAACTACGTGTGTCCAAATTGTAGTTACTCTCGGTGGCGCTGTATGCGCCGAAAAGGCTTTACTTTTTCCCAAATAAAAGTCGTCAACATAGTAATAGCTTGTGCGATCTGTTGCTGCTTTGTTTACAATTTTTTCGGTTAAAAAGTGTTTCGCAAAAAAATTACCAACAGTAATGAAACGCTCTCCACCTTTTGCTGTATAGGTTGCGCTGAGTTTCTGCCAAGAATCTGTGCTTTCTGCCACCTCGTTAAAAACAATTTGCGGTTGATTCGTAAAACGAACCCACAGGTTTCTGTACAAGCCATTTTTACTCAAGTAAACTCCAATTTTATTGATTCCAATTAACGATGAATTGGAAAGTCTTGTGTAAAAACTAAAAACGTATTCCTCTCCTTTCTGAAGAGAATCTGTCAATTCAACTTGCAAGTATTCCACAAATGAGGCGGCCTCGCTCAAAAAAATTACACCCGCACAACCCTCTCCTGAGTTGGGCGACACACTCGCCCTAAACCCACAACTATGAAAAAGTTCAGGCGTTCCTGCATTCGCTCCAGACCAATGTTTTGCCAATTCTAATTGGCGCAAACCAGTTGGGCAAGCATGAAATTCTTCAAACCCCGGATTTGGGATTAAATTTTGAGCTGCACAGAAATGTATAAACAGAAAAAAAGCCACCGAAGTGGCTATATTTTTACTCAATGGGCTCAAGCTAGAGAACTTTGAACGTTACCCGTTGGTTTTTGGAAGGATCTGTTTTATCAGCTGGTTGTTTTACTTCGAAGGAAATAATTTTCAATTGTGCCTCTGGAACACCCAGCTTTATCAATGCAATTCTAACCAAGGCCACCCGTCTTTTACCTAGTAGTGAAACGGAAGATTCAGATGGGTCTGCATGCCCCTCTATTTGAACTGTTACCCCCTCATTCTCTTTTAGGTAGTTCGCCAATTTAGCCACGGCATCGTTCTCTGTTTCCGGCACTTTAAATTGTTTTGACTTGTAATAAATCACAACATCGTTTGGAGAATATACTTTAGGAGCTTTTTCTTCCTCTTTCTCCTCAACTGCGTTTGCCTTTTTATATACAACACCGCCTTGATCAACCGTTTTAGTATCATCCTTTTTCTCAACTTCTTTTGGCTTTTCACCGGCTTTTGAACCATCTGAATTTACATAAGTAACCTTCTGAGCAACTTCTTCTTGTCCACCCAAGTTAGTTTCGAATGTTTTGTACTCTGTTTTCATTTGTCCTCCGGCAATTCGCTCACAAGCGCAGTCTTTGTCGCTAAGTTTATCAGTAGGAATTACAGAAACATCATCGATGTAATAGTAGCCATCATACGTTTGCCGTCCACTAAATTCTCTCGAGAGTCTCACTGTTTCGGTTTTTGTATCGACATCTTGAGCAAAATTTCCAATTGTAATGAAGCGTTCCCCTCCTTGAGCGGTATATGTGCCACAAACGGGTGTCCAAGAATATTGCTTTTCATAAATCATTTTGGTGACACTAATAATCTGAGGGTCTTTATACAAATTACCATCAGTCGCTTCAGTAATATTCGCCGTGTCAATAAAAACACCAATGTTATTTACAGCGTATTTGGACATATCCGACATGGAAATGTGAAACTTCACACAATATTGCTTCCCAGCTTCCATTGGCTTTAACAGCTCAACCCCTAAATAATTTCGAGGTTCTTTGCCTCTATAGCCATAGAAACTCATGCCTGCATAATTTGTCCCAGTTCTAGCTTTCTCTTCTCCTCTTTCATTTACCGAAGTTGCAAACTTGTCAGTCTTACTGCTTTCAGAATACAAGTCAACGGGGTTCATTGTCACCGATGTCCAAGGAGCCGCAAGATAAATTTGACCTTTATCGGTTACTTTGCCTTTCTTTCCAAGGTCTTCAAAACTTGGGTTTGGAACCAGATTGTCTTCATTTTGAGCTTGAATGGAAAAGCCTACGAGTAAAGCTCCCAACAGAATGTTTATCTTTTTCATGCTTATTTTTTTTGGATCAATTTCAAAGATAGTACCAAAGTATGGAAAAGACACTTTGTTCCAATTACAAATGAATAAATTTTTAATACTGATGAACAAGAATGCCGCAGTCGCACCGCCTTCCCACCTGCTAGCGGACAGGTGCCCTGGCTATTGTATTTTTCACTACGAAGCACGAAGCAATTAGGTCACTCCTAAAGTCATTGCGCCTGCGGCCGGACAGGCGCAATGACTTTCCAAATCCTCATTGCGAGCGAAG
>CAJQLW010000071.1 GCA_905479325.1 uncultured Flavobacteriales bacterium | reverse complement strand
TTCCTGAAACAGATGAATTCTTAGATCCTTTGATCTCTGTTATTCCATTACAACTCCTATCTTATCACATTGCTGTAATGAGAGGTTGTAATGTAGATCAGCCAAGAAACCTTGCTAAATCGGTTACTGTCGAATAATTTGGCCTAATTGAACTTTTATAAAATAAAAAAGGCCCGCAAATTGCGAGCCTTTTTTATTTTTAAATCAGATTTACTTAATCTACAATCTTATCTGTCTTTTTAGTAGAATAGTTAATTTTTAAAGCATTTGCTTTTCTAAGTTCTTGCTTCACATCTGTAACAATTCCCATTTCGGCTTCCATATCTGCCTTTATAGAAAAGGTCATTAGAGGTACCTCAGCAGGATCTGTTTGCTCTCTTTCCCCTTCTACAAAAGGGATGATATCTTTTTTTGTGGCAAATGCATCATTCAATTGAATCCTATCAGCAGTTCCAAATTGAGCCTGTAACTGCTCTGTAGGCTCTCCAATGTAAATGTAACTCACTAAAGACTTTCTTTCCAGCTTATTCACTTCAGTTGCTTGAGGTGTAACCACTTTAACTTTAAGTGTAACTTCTCTCATCACAGTAGTCACCATGAAAAAGAATAACAACATAAAAACAATATCTGGAAGTGCCGCCGTATTCACAGCAGGAATATCACCGCTCTTTTTCTTTTTAAACTTTGACATAACTATTCTCCTACGTTTTTAGGTTCAGCCTCAGAAATTCGTTGTGGATAAACTTTCTTTACAGCACTCAACTGTTGTTCAAATAACTCAGAGTCCTCAGCCCCCGTTTCTAACTGCTGTATGCTTTTACCAAACTTCCGTTGAGCAAACTCTTCTCTTACCTCATTATACGCACCTACAAGCTCGTTTTGCACCTTTATGTACATATCATAAGAAGTTCCTCTATCGTTCTGAAGTGAAACAATCTGCTTTGACACCATAATTCTACCTAACAATGGAATATCAGTAGGTTTCCCTTCAGGCATAGATGCATCAGTAAACGTCGGGTCTCCAATTATAAACTCCTTGGCAGCCTCTCGAAGCTGAGTTACTAAAATTGGCTCACCTTCCACTAACAAATCGTTATTCGCGTTAACCAATACTTGAAATACGTTTCTCTCCTTTACCTCTGGTGGATTTTCAATTTCATCCTCAATTGGTGGTGGAAGCTTACGAGTTAACCCCGTATCTACATCCATAGTTGTAGTCACCAAGAAGAAGATCAAAAGTAAGAAGGCAATGTCTGCCATCGAACCTGCATTAATTTCTGGGGCTGCTCTTCTTGCCATCTATTCTATTATTTAAAAATTTTCATGAATGCCGATGAAATTGTAGCTACAATTGCGCCAGCTGCCAATATATAAAAGGCAACAAGTCCTGTACTTACTAATTTCGACTCTTCAGGTGTAGAAATAAACTTCGCATACTTCGGTGTCATTTCATCTCCTGCTAGGGCATATGATATACCGAAAACAATTGCTAAGGCACCTACTCCAATTAAAGCGCTTTTGGCAGCTTTGGGGTCTTTTGTCATAGCTAGAATTGGAAAGATAATGGCTGAAGCTGTAGCTAAACCCATTAACACATAACACCATGTTATCAATAACTCAGTGTCAACCGTTCCTACGTAAAACAATACACCCAGAATTGCACTTATTCCAAGAAGAACATAAAGTACAATAGGTAATATTTTTGATAGACCTTCTGACATAATTATGCTTTTTTGTTTTTCAATTCATGTGCAACCAATAAGTCAATTAAGCTAATTGATGCATTTTCCATATCATTTACAATACTGTCTACTTTCGCAACGATGTAATTATAAAAAATCTGTAGTATAATCGCAACGATCAAACCGAATACAGTGGTTAAAAGTGCAATTTTAATACCTCCCGCAACCAATGATGGAGAAATATCTCCCGCTGCTTCAATTGCATCAAATGCTCCAATCATACCAATTACTGTACCCATGAAACCAAGCATTGGTGCCAATGCAATGAATAATGAAATCCAAGAAACCCCTTTTTCCAACAATCCCATTTGTACAGAACCATAAGAAACAACCGATTTCTCTACCATTTCAACACCTTCATGGCTTCTATCTAAACCTTGGTAAAAAATGCTTGCAACCGGACCGCTAGTGTTTCTACAAACTTCTTTAGCAGCATCAACTCCACCTGAATTTAAAGCATCTTCAACATTTGCTAATAACTTTGAAGAGTTATTAGTCGCCATATTTAAATAAATGATTCTTTCGATTACAATTGCAAGACCTAAAATAAGACATAACAATACAATTCCCATAAACTCTGGACCACCTTCAATGAACTTTTCTTTTAATACTTGGTGAAAAGACTTGTCGGCCTCCAATGCAGTAGCAGCATCAGCTTCTTGTTTTGCAGCAGCTTCAGCATCCGCAGCGGCTTTTTCAGCAGCAGCTTCAGCTTCCTCAGCGGCTTTTTCAGCGGCCATTGCAGCAGAATCTACTATTTCAGTTATAGCCTCTTCCTCTTCTTGAGCGAATGATCTGTTGCTTATTCCAAAAGTCAAAAAGGAAGCAATAGCAAATAAAGTAAGTAACTTTTTCATAATTAAATAATTAGTGATTCAGATTTAGTTTTAACGTTTAATTTTTCTGTTATAATGAATGCGAATTTAATAGTCTTTATACAATTCTAATAATTTATTTCAATTTTTTATCTTTTCCTGACTCATAACGGCACAAAACCATCATTGTTGTGCTGTCTACTCTTTCGAACAAATTCAGCTTAATTTTAAATAGAAAGCAATTTCTTTTGTAAGAACAACCCCAACTCCTTTTAACTTGCGGAGAGGAAGGGATTCGAACCCCCGATACAGTTTCCTGTATATACGCTTTCCAAGCGCACGCCTTCAGCCACTCGGCCACCTCTCCTTTGTTTTCCCTAACGGCTCTCCGAAATCGGCTTGCCAAATTAATGAAATTAATGTTTTATTCCCCCTTGCGGGAATATTAAGATTTGGTTAATTCTAACCAGCGATCTAGTTTTTACGAGATTTCACCTCTTAAATTTTTATCAACGTAGCTTTTCTGCTCATCAATACTTAGTTCATCGCAAGATAATAGGTACATCATCTTTGTAATCGCTGCTTCAAAAGTCATATCCTTTCCACTGATCACACCTGCATTTTCTAGATGAACTCCTGTTTCGTATTTACCTTGAATTACACTACCTGTGGTACATTGAGTAATGTTTAGCACAATAACTCCCCTTTCATTTAGTCTCAGAATTTCTTCCGAAAACCAGGAGTCCGATGGAACATTACCACTACCAAATGTCTCTAAAATTAACCCTCTCAGGTTAGGCAGATTGGCTATTGCTTGAAACACATCTCTTCTTAAACCAGGAAAAATTTTGACAGATGCCACTTGGTCGTTTATGTTTTTCCGCGCAATCACTTTTTTATCTTCCCACTTTCGAATTGCAAATCGATTATACTTTATGTGAACACCTGCTTCTGCTAAAAGAGGATAGTTTGGCGATTGAAAGGCTTCAAAATTTTCTGCGCTAACCTTAGTGGTTCTATTAGCTCTGTATAGAGAGTATTCAAAATAAAGCGCAACCTCAGGAACAATAGGCTTTCCATTCTCTTTCGCCGCGGCAATTTCAATGGCAGTTATTAGGTTTTCTTTTCCGTCAGTTCTAATTTTTCCAATTGGCAACTGACTTCCAGTGAAAATAATTGGCTTGTTCACGTTTTCTAGAAGAAAACTGATTGCTGAAGCAGTATAGGCCATTGTGTCAGAACCGTGCATTATTACAAAGCCATCAAATTTTTCATAGCTAGATTCGATAATCTGCAGTAACTCTTTCCAAACTTGAACATTCATATTGGAAGAGTCGATTGGTGAGAGCAACGATTTTACGGTAATGTTGCAATCGAATTTTTTTAACTCGGGAATTTCTGCTTGAAGTTGGTCAAAGTTTATTGGATGCAGTGCTCCCGTCTCTACATCTTCTACCATACCAATGGTACCTCCAGTATAAATCAACAATAATTCAGAACGTTCGCTCATGGATGGAATAGTTGTAATGCGTTTTTAGTAGTTTGTTCCGCTACAGTTTGAATCGGAATTTCAAATATATCAGATATTTTATCTGCAATGTTCCGCAAATACAAACTCTCATTTCGCTTCCCTCTATAAGGTGTTGGTGCCAAATAAGGAGCATCTGTTTCTAAAACAATGTCTTCTATGCTTAATTCTTTTACGACCTGATCTAATCCTGAATTTTTAAACGTTACCACTCCTCCAATTCCCAACTTAAAATCACCATAGCCTAAAATATGCCTTGCCTGTTCTAATGAACCCGTAAAACAATGAAACACCCCTTTCATGCTTTCATCATTTAATTCATCCATTATGGCTAAAATCTCGTCAAAAGCTTCTCTGCAGTGAATGTCAATCGGCAAATTCAACTCTTTTGCCCATTCAATTTGCTTTCTGAAAGCCATTTCTTGCTCAGATTTGAACTTTTTATCCCAATACAAATCCATTCCTATTTCTCCAACAGCAATGTATTTTCTTGCTCGCAACTCTCTTTCTACAACTTCTAGTTCCTGTTCCACATTTTCATTCACCGAACATGGATGTAATCCCATCATAGCAAAACAGTTTTTCGGATATTTATGCTCTAAGGCTTTCATTCCCGTTATAGATGAAGAGTCAATATTTGGCATAAAAAATTGCTGCACTCCTGCCTCAATCGCTGCTTCAATTCGCTCCTCTCGATCTTCTTCAAATTTCTCTGAATAAAGGTGCGTATGTGTATCTATTAAATGCATGAGGCAAAAGTAGTGTTTACGGAGCGCTTTTCGAGTAGACTTATGAGAAAGGGTGTTGTAAATTGATTTACTTTGCCATTGTGAATCATAACGTCAAAATTTTAATTATTCGCTTCAGTTCTATTGGAGATATTGTGTTGACTACCCCTATTGTTCGTTGCCTTAAAACCCAACTAGAAGGGGATGTTGAAATTCATTACCTGACAAAAAAAATATATTCGAGCTTACTGGAAAACAACCCATATGTTTCAAAAATTCACGCCATTGAAAAAAGCACTAATGAGGTAATTTCCCAACTTCAAGTTGAAAAATTCGATTATGTAGTTGATTTACATAAAAATTTACGTTCGAGTAGAGTTAAGAAAAAACTAGATGCTCTTTCATTCTCATTTGATAAACTAAATTGGCAAAAGTGGTTGCTGGTGAATTTTAAAATTAACAGAATGCCAAAAATTCACATTGTCGAACGCTACTTAGCAGCCGTAAAAGCACTGGGAGTTGAAAACGACGGGAAAGGGTTAGATTACTTTTTACCCAAAGATTTAGATATAAAACGTTTATTGCCATTAAGCTTTTCTGAGCATTATGTTGCTCTCGTTTTGGGTGCAACTCACGCTACCAAACGATTGCCACAGCATAAACTACAAGAGTTAGTTGAGAAAAGTAACGTTCCAATGGTTTTGATTGGAGGCAAGGAAGATGCCGAAACCGGAGAATTACTAGAAAAAATTGATTCCCAAAGAATTTACAATGCGGCGGGAAATACAAACCTCAACGAATCTGCTTTCTTATTAAAACATGCAGCAACAGTAATAACGCATGATACAGGCATGATGCACATCGCTGCTGCGTTTCAAAAGAAAATTATTTCTGTTTGGGGAAATACAGTTCCTGAGCTAGGCATGTATCCTTACCTGAATTCCCAAAACAAGTCTCAATTTACAATAATCGAAAACAACAACTTAGGTTGCAGACCTTGCTCAAAAATAGGATTTGACAAATGCCCTAAGGGTCACTTTAAGTGCATGGAAGAAATTAATTTAGAAGATATTATTTCAGCAATTTAGCCAAACAATGCCTTCAATTCAGTAGCTGCTTCTGGCTTCATTTTCCCTGCCAAAATTAAACTCAATTGCCTTCTTCTTAAAGCGCCTGCATACCGTTCTTTTTCTAATTCAGTTTCTGCCAACAACTCGGGCACTTCAATTGGACTTCCGTTTTGGTCAACTGCAACGAAAGTATAAATTGCCTCATTCGATTTTTTCTTCGTGCCATTTGAAAGGTCAACGTAAACATCTAAGTAAACCTCCATTGAAGATGTGAAAGCTCGAGAAACCTTAGCCTCAATGGTCACAACATCTCCCAATTTAATGGGATGGTTAAATGAAACATTATTAACCGAAGCAGTAACTACAACTCTTCGAGAATGACGTTGGGCTGAAATCCCAGCAGTGATATCCATCCAATTTAACAATTGCCCGCCCATGAGATTTGCTAACACGTTAGTGTCGTTTGGCAAAACAATTTTTGATGTTTGTGCGAATGTTTCTGTTGCTCTTCTTGGATTCATACCATTGCTATTTTGAGAGCGCAAAAGTAAGTAAGAAGTGTGGTGAAAAAGTTTATTTAAAGCGCCTTTTGGTTAAAACTGTTTTGCCAATAGCCAAGCAGACTTATTTTCTTCTGCCTTAACCCTAGCTAACAATTCTCGAGCATCGCCATCGGTGGCAAAACTGCCGAAACTAACAGCATGTAGTTTTTTAAATTCTCCAAGCAACCGTGCATCGTACCCTTTATTAATTAACTTTTTAACTAGTTTCTCTGCGTTGCGTTTATTCGAAAAGCACCCTCCCATTACATGGTACTTCAATTCTTGCTTTAACGTTTCCTTTACTACTTTGGTATTGTCTACTTTCAATTCTTTTTCTTCAACTCTGTTATCAACCCAAATGTTAGTTGGCTCAGAGTTTGAAATTGAATACTTAAACAAGCCTTCTTTCAATTGTAATTCTTCAATAGCTTCTCCTTCATAATTGAACGTAATCGCCTCTCTTTCTGTAAAAACAGGACTTTCCTGATTAAAAGCAAATAGATTTGAATACTGAATTGAATCCGATTGGATTACATTATACTGTAAATTGAAAAAATAAGCTCCCACCAATAATACTAGCAACACTGCTGCTGCAGGCCAAAAAATAGCTCTTCGCTTCTTATTTTCCTCTTTGTTGACTAATGGAATTACTTTTTTTATTTCTTTTTCAATTCTTTCTTCAGCTCCGGCGCGCACAATTGGTTGAACTCTCATGCTCCCCAAACCAAAAGAATCAAGCAAGAAATCGTTTTTTTCTTCTGCTATGAATTGGATGTTCTTTTCAGGATCTAAATAAAGTGTTCCAACTTTTTCAATTTTTATTTTGTCCCCCTTTTCTAATCCTTCAATAGATTGGTTTACGAAAGACTTGATCAGTTCGTTTGCTTCACTGTAACTCAAACTTCGCTTAGATGCAATATGATTGCTCAACAATCCATCATTGTTTTTTAAATTCTTGTTGAAAGAAATTTTCTTTGATGGTGGAGTTAATTTATGTTGAATCGGTTGAATTTTTGCGGAAGCATAATTTGCCACAAAGCCACCAAATTCAGGAATTACAACACAGTCGTAGCTGTAAAGTAAATCAGAAATATAAACGTCGATTTTGATGTTTTGCATGAATTCAAAAGTAAACTTTAAATGAGAAATGAAGAATGGTGCATTGAGATTTTTTAGAACTTAACTGAAACCATTTGAAAATTAACGCAGTTTAGTTTTTGTTGTTGTTAGAATGCTGCTCCTGACTTGAGAAGTTCTTCCAAATCTTCTGGTGTGTCAATTGAAAAGGCTTCTTCATCTGTAATGGCCGTTTTTATCCTGTAGCCTGCCTCAATCCATCTTAATTGCTCTAAATTTTCAGCCTTTTCC
This sequence comes from uncultured Flavobacteriales bacterium, assembly GCA_905479325.1. Lineage (GTDB taxonomy): Bacteria > Bacteroidota > Bacteroidia > Flavobacteriales_E > Vicingaceae > NORP294. Next base: position 1,653 of record CAJQLW010000071.1, on the reverse strand, counting down.
AACCTGCTTGGTTTCAAACTACAAATCTCTTTTAATGTCTCAAATCGATAGGCATACATACCTATGTGCTTGTAGAAATTAAACTCCTCGTTCCATTTCTCTTTTTCCACACCTCTTAAAAAAGGCACGCATTGACGACTAAACAAAATTGCAAAGTCATCGTCATCCATGACTACTTTGGGTTTGTTCGTGTCCCAAAGTGTCTTTTGGTCATTAATTAACTTTACTAATGTGGCAATTTCTGTGTTTTCCTGATTGAAACAAGATAAAATTAAATTGATTTGCTCTGGAGAAATAAAAGGTTCATCACCCTGAATGTTAACAATAACATCAAATTTCTGATCCAATTGTAAAACAGCATCTAAACAACGATCCGTTCCACTTTGATGGTACTCTGCAGTCATTAAAGCATCGCAACCGAAAGCTTGAACAACGTCAAAAATTCGCTCATCATCTGTTGCAACTACAACATAATCTAAAGCCGTTGATTTTTTTACTTGCTCATAAACTCTCTGAATCATAGTTTTACCATGAATATCAATGAGTGGTTTTGCTGGGAACCGAGTCGAAGCATATCTAGCAGGAATTATTCCAATTGAATTCATAATTGAATACTTTTAACGAAAATAGATAATTTAACGAAAAGTTGAACGAAGAAGAATTAAAATATCAGATTGCCATAACACTATTGGACGGCATTGGAGCAATTGGAGCAAAAAAATTAATTGCTTATTGTGGTGGCGCAGAGGCTGTTTTTAAAGAAAAGAAAGCGGCTTTACTTAAAATTCCGACGATTGCCCTAGTGGCTGTAAAGACCATTACAAAGTCGTCAGTGTTCGCTGAAGCTGAAGAGGAAATAGCATTTATTAAAAGAGAAGGGATCTCTGCTCATTTTTATTTAAACAAATCATATCCTCAGCGATTGCTTCATTGTGAGGATGGTCCAATTGTGCTTTATACCAAAGGTAACATGAACTTGAATGCGCAGAAGGTAATAAGCATAGTGGGAACAAGAAAAGCCACTGTAAAAGGAAAAGCTTTCACAGAAAAGTTGATAGAAGACCTTGCTCCACACGACCCAATAATTGTTAGCGGTTTAGCATATGGAGTTGACATTTGCGCGCACAAGGCTGCGCTTAAAAATAATTTACAAACCATCGGAGTTTTAGCATGTGGTTTAGACGATATTTATCCAAAAGCCCATTATTCTACTGCAGAAAAAATGATTCAAAATGGGGGGTTAATGTCTGATTACAAAAGTAGAACCAAACTATTCCCAACTCAATTTGCCGAGCGAAATAGAATTGTAGCTGGAATGGCTGACGCTATAGTAGTGATTGAGTCTTCAGAAAAAGGGGGGTCATTAATAACAGCTGATCTGGGAAATGGATACAACCGAGACGTTTTTGCCGTCCCCGGCCGACCGGATGATAGTCAGTCAGTGGGTTGTAATAGGCTAATTAAGCAAAACAAGGCAGCTCTAATTGAGTCTGCAAAAGACATAGAATATATTATGGGATGGGAGAAGCCTGATACCTCAAAACAAAGTACCCAAGCTTCACTTTTTGTTGAGTTAAACACAGAAGAACAAATAATTTTTGACATTTTAAAAAGCGGTGAATCAAAAGCCTTAGACGATATTAGTCTTACTGC
>CAJQLW010000070.1 GCA_905479325.1 uncultured Flavobacteriales bacterium | reverse complement strand
AGCCTGATACCTCAAAACAAAGTACCCAAGCTTCACTTTTTGTTGAGTTAAACACAGAAGAACAAATAATTTTTGACATTTTAAAAAGCGGTGAATCAAAAGCCTTAGACGATATTAGTCTTACTGCCAAATTACCCATGAGTAAAACTGCATCAACGTTACTTTCGTTAGAATTTAAAGGAGTGGTTCGGTCTCTACCGGGCAAGATTTATCAAAGGGTTTAAAATGTCATTATGCTTTTACTTATTTTTGGCCTATGAAAAACAATTACAAGCTATTAGCACTCCTTTTAACAGTACTATCATCTTATGCGTTCGCTCAAAACAGAGTTCTTAGTTTTGACGGAGTAAATGATTACGTTAACCTAGGAAGCTCAGTTGCTACCGGAGCCCGAACAATTGAGATGTGGTTTAAACCCGGTGTTAATATAAACTCGAACTCTAGTAATTATTATCCATTAGTTGTCAGAGACGAAACGCCAAATAATAAAGAATTCGGCTTGACTTTTATGCCCAATTCAACCGGGTTTGGTGGTCAATTAATGTTTTATACCTATTCTAACGCAACGACTTTGTTTAGAATTTACTCAAATACCAATAGTTGGAATGCGTGGCAATGGTACCATGTCGCAGCAATTATTCATCCAACTCAAGGGATGATGCTGTTCATAGATGGAATCAAACAAAACTCTACCTCAACGCATAATCCCCCACCTGTCGCTTCTACAAACCCAACATGGGTCGGAGGATGGAGCTCGACAGCAAATCGATATTTGAACGGTTCAATTGATGATTTAGTATTATCAGACTCCGCATTATATACTTCAAACTTCACACCTCCTTGTAAAAAAGCAAAATCATCCACTGCTACGATCGGGGTTTGGAATTTTGATAATTTAATATTCTCGAACATTGCAGTAGATTCAAGTTTAAATCAAAACAATGGGATTATTAATGGTCCGGTAAAAATATTGGATGAGGTTTGTCAATTAGTTATGATCGCCAATTGCCTGGAATTTGATGGCATTGACGATTATGTAAATTTCGGAAGCACGGTTGCATCAAATTTTAGGACAATTGAAATGTGGTTTAAACCTAGAACAAATATTGATGCAACCCTTAATCATTTTGAACCTTTAATCGCAAGAGAAAACTTTCCTTCAGCTAGCCAGTAAGATGAATTTATTTTAGCGTTCCAAGCATCTAGCGGAGCCAACTCAGGGACGCTCAATTTTACTATTTTCTCTCCTAGTGGAACTCGTTATTCTATCTATTCCAATTCTAATCAATGGAATGCTAATCAATGGTACCATGTGGCTGCTGTTATTCATCCACTTCAAGGAATGATACTTTTTATTGACGGAGTTAGACAAAGTTCAACAACACCTTATATTTTTCCTCCCAACTCTTCTAACTCTCCTACTTTGTTAGGAACGCAGGGCAGCTTATCAGGTAAGTTTTTAATGGTAGAATTGACGATGTTAGGTTTTCGGACTCCGCAATCTATTCAGCAAACTTTACACCTCCTTGCACAGATGTGCAAGCAACGCGCAATACCATCAGAGTTTGGAATTTTAACGATAGCTCGAATGTTCTTGTAACCGTTGACTCTAGCGGTAATAATAACAATGGTATAATATCTGGGGCCCTAGGAGTAATGGACACAATTTGCCCTCCTGTGATTACATCGTTAAACACAACTACTAACAGTGAAAATGGAATTTTGGTCTTTCCAAATCCTATGGTTAATGAGGTATACTTCAAGTTTAGCAAAAACGAAGATACAGAAAGGGAGATTAGATTATTTTCACTAGATGGCAAACTCATAACCAAAACGTTGGGCAATTCGTTAATAGCAATCGACACAGAATTGTTATCTCGAGGCATGTACTTTTATCAGGTAATTGAAGATGGTAAAACAGTAGATGCAAACAAGTTGATTAAAGAATAATTATATTGAATTTCAATCCTATTTAAGAAGACAGACGTTTCCATTAAACTGTTGTATTTCGGAGTTATTTAATTATTTAAATTTGTTACTGGAAATAAAGCATAAAAATATAAATCAATCCCATAATGAGTAAAACAGGAAATGCCGCTATTGATAAGAAAATCAATGATTTCTTAGACAATGTTAAAGCAAGGAATGGCCATGAGCCAGAATTTTTGCAAGCTGTTGAAGAGGTTGCAGAAACAGTAATTCCATTCATTGAAGACCACCCAGAATACCAACAAGGAAAGCTGTTGGAACGAATGGTAGAGCCTGAGAGAGTGGTAATGTTTAGAGTGCCTTGGTTAGACGACAACGGAGAGGTGCAAATAAACAGAGGATTTAGGATACAAATGAACTCTGCCATTGGACCATATAAAGGCGGTTTGCGTTTTCACCCAACTGTAACCTTAAGTGTTTTGAAATTTTTAGCTTTCGAGCAAGTATTTAAAAACAGCTTAACAACATTGCCAATGGGCGGTGGGAAAGGTGGTTCAGACTTTAACCCTAAAGGAAAGTCTGACAATGAAGTAATGAAGTTTTGTCAAAGCTTTATGACAGAGTTACAGCGACACATTGGAGCTGATACAGATGTCCCTGCCGGAGATATTGGTGTTGGTGGAAGAGAGATTGGATATCTTTTTGGTCAATACAAGAGATTAAGAAATGAGTTTACCGGAATTTTGACGGGTAAAGGAAGATCTTACGGTGGTTCTTTAATTCGACCTGAAGCTACAGGTTACGGAACTGTATATTTTGCTAAGGAAATGTTAAAAACCAAAGGAGATAGTTTTGAAGGAAAAACTGTCGTTATTTCCGGTTCAGGAAACGTTGCTCAATATGCGTGTGAAAAAGCCACACAACTAGGTGCTAAGGTTATTACCATGTCTGATTCTGGCGGATACATTGTTGATTATGATGGTATCGACGCTGAGAAATTAGCTTGGGTTATGGAGTTGAAAAACGGAAGAAGAGGCCGAATTTCAGAATACACCTCGAAGTTCAGCGGTGCCACTTACCATGAAGGGAAAACGCCTTGGAATGAGAAGTGTGATATCGCCTTGCCATGTGCAACTCAAAACGAATTACATGAAGACGACGCCGAAGCATTGGTTTCTAATGGTTGTATGTGTGTTGCTGAAGGTGCTAACATGCCTTCAACTCCAGAAGCAGTTGAAGTATTTTTGAGTAAAAAAATATTCTTTGCCCCAGGAAAAGCATCTAACGCAGGAGGTGTTGCTACTTCAGGTTTAGAAATGAGCCAAAACTCTTTAAGACTTTCTTGGTCTGCAGAAGAAGTAGACGAGAAACTACATGGAATTATGGTTTCAATTCACGAATCTGCTGCGAAATACGGAAAAGAAGGTGACTTCACAAACTACGTAAAAGGTGCAAACATTGCCGGCTTTGTAAAAGTTGCAGATGCCATGCTTGCTCAAGGACTAGTTTAGATTATTCTTACATAAATAAAGCCCTTTGCTTATGCTTCGACTAGGTTCAGCATAACAAAGGGCTTTTTATTTCTGTGTGTTTCTTAAGAGTTACAAATTAGGTTTCAGTGTATATTTTTTGTAAAAATTATCAATGTGCTCGACAGCTTCATCTACTGTGTCTGCAAGGTAAAATAAATCAAGGTCGGGTTCATTAATGTTACCATTTGCTTCCAACAAGGTTTCTCTAATCCAGTCTAACAAGCCACTCCAAAAGCTTTTACTCATTAACACAATTGGGAACTTTGCAATTTTATTAGTTTTAATAAGGGTTAGTGCTTCAAAAAACTCATCTAACGTCCCAAACCCTCCTGGTAAAACAACAAAACCTTGAGCGTACTTTACAAACATTAACTTTCTAGTAAAGAAATAGTTAAAATCTAAGTTTTTGTCAGAATCAATATATTCATTATGAGATTGTTCAAAGGGTAAGTTAATGTTCAACCCTATTGATTTCCCCCCAGCTCTATTCGCCCCTTTATTGGCAGCTTCCATAATACCTGGTCCACCGCCAGTTATTACTCCATAGCCCTTTTTACAAATTTTATAGGCTAGCTCATCTGCAATTTGGTAGTATTTATGATCAGGTTTTGTTCGGGCAGATCCAAAAATTGAAACTGAAGGCCCAATTTCTGATAGCTTCTCAAACCCAGTAACGAACTCAGACATGATTTTGAAAACGGCCCAAGAGTCATTACTCTTCACCTCACTCCATTCTTTTTCTTCAAACTTTTCTATTATCCTTTTATCGCCCATCTTCTAATTCTTTTTTAAGGTATCGTGCAGTGTGGCTTTCTTTGTTCTTTGCAACTTGCTCTGGAGTTCCTTTGTCCATTATGGTTCCTCCATTTTTTCCTCCTTCTGGCCCAAGGTCTACAATATAATCTGAAACTTTAATAATGTCCAAATTGTGCTCAATGATTAAAACAGTATTACCTAAATCAGCCAATTTGTTTAGCACCTTCAACAAAATTCGAATATCTTCAAAGTGAAGCCCTGTTGTTGGTTCATCTAATATATAAAAAGTATTACCGGTGTTCTTTTTTGCCAATTCAGTTGCCAATTTTACGCGCTGAGCTTCTCCACCTGAAAGTGTTGTTGAGGCTTGACCAAGATGGATATAACCTAAACCAACTTCCTGAAGAGTTTTAATTTTAAGTAAAATGGAAGGAATGTGCTCAAAAAACTCAACAGCTTGATCAACAGTCATGTTCAGCACATCTGAAATTGATTTGCTTTTGTATCTTACCTCTAACGTTTCTCGGTTATATCGTCTCCCTCTGCATTCCGGACATTCTACATAAACATCAGGCAAAAAGTTCATTTCTATTGTTTGAACCCCAGCACCTTGACAAGTTTCACACCTTCCACCTTTTACATTAAATGAAAACCGTCCTAATTTATAACCCCTTATCTTTGCTTCGGGTAAATTCGCAAAGAGGGTTCTTATATCTGTAAAAACGTTAGTGTAAGTAGCCGGATTTGACCTAGGAGTTCGTCCAATTGGAGATTGATCGATTTCTATAATCTTATCTAATTGTTCTATGCCTTTAACCGACTTATACGGCATAGGTGTGCGTTTGCCGTTGTATATATAATTATTTAAAATTGGGTATAATGTAGCGTCTATTAACGTTGATTTACCACTTCCTGAAACCCCCGTAATACAAATCATTTTTCCCAGAGGCAACTTCAAATCAACTCCTTGCAGGTTATTTCCGGTTGCACCTTTCAATTCAATGAATTGACCATTACCCTTGCGCCTTGTTTTAGGAATTTCGATTCTCTGTTCATTGTTCAGATATTGAGCAGTTATTGAATTTCCCCTCAATACCTCTTCTGGAGTGCCTTGCTCAACTATTTTACCCCCATGCACCCCTGCTTTCGGACCTATGTCAATAATATAATCTGAAGCTAACATAATGTCTTTATCGTGTTCAACAACAATTATGGAGTTTCCAATATCACGCAAGTTCTGAAGCGCCTCAATTAATTGATTATTATCTCTTTGATGCAACCCTATACTTGGCTCGTCTAAAATATACAACACTCCAACTAATTGAGAGCCAATTTGTGTTGCCAGTCGAATTCGTTGAGCTTCTCCACCCGAAAGTGTTTTAGCGCTCCTATTTAGCGACAAGTATGTTAATCCAACATCTAATAAAAACTGAATACGACTTCTGATTTCTTTTAAAATGTCTTGAGCAATTAGCAATTCTCTTTTTGTGTAGAGTTTTTCTGCTACATTGAACCAACTTGCCAATTCATCAATATCCATTTCAGATAAGTCAGCAATGCTTTTGTCTCCAATTTTAAAAAAGAGCGATTGCTGTTTTAACCGCGAACCATTGCAACTATCACAATTCACTTTGTTCATAAACTGAATCGCCCACTTTCCCAGTTGCTTCGACTTGTTCTCTTCGTATTGCCGATTTATAAATGATGTTATTCCTTCAAATTCGAAAGAATACTTGGTTGAACTACTTCCGATCTTCTCTACTACTGTTAAAGGAGAGTTTGTTCCATTCAAAATTGAACTAAGTACTTCTGCAGGCAACTCATGAATTGGGGTGGTTAGCTTGAACCCAAAATGGTTCAATATAATTTCTACTTGTTTAAAAATCCACTTATTGGAATATTCTCCTAACGGTAAAATACCGCCTGCTTTTATCGACTTGGTTTTGTCGGGAATAATCTTTTCTTCACTGACCTCAGCTACTTCTCCTAAGCCATTGCATTTTGAACAGGCCCCGTAAGGCGAATTGAAAGAAAATGTATTCGGCGCAGGCTCATCATAAGAAATACCGCTTGTTGGACACATCAAATTCCTACTAAAAAACCTCGGGTCGTTCTGTTCCTGACCTTTTTCAATTACCATTAAAACTCCTTTCCCGTGTTTCATGGCTAGACTAATAGCATCGGAAATTCTTGTTTTATCTTTTGAATTTACTTGAATTCGATCAATAACAATTTCTATATCATGCGTCTTGTAACGGTCTACTTGCATGTTTCGACTGATGTCTACAATGACCCCATCAACACGAACTTTCAAGAACCCTTGTTTCAGAATGTTTTTGAACAACTCTTTATAATGCCCTTTACGCGCTTTTATAACAGGTGCTAAAAGTGTAATTGCCTTGCCCTCAAAATCGCTCAATATGAGCTTTAAAATATCCTTATCAGAATATTTTACCATTTTTTCACCGGTAACATACGAATAGGCTGTTGCTGTTTTAGAGTACAGCAAGCGCAAAAAGTCATAAATCTCGGTAATGGTGCCAACGGTTGACCTTGGGTTTTTACTAACGGTTTTCTGTTCAATTGAAATTACTGGACTTAGTCCATTAATTTTATCTACGTCAGGCCTTTCCAGTGTTCCTAAAAACTGACGAGCATAGGAAGCAAAGCTCTCTACATAACGCCGTTGACCTTCTGCGTAAATAGTATCGAATGCTAAAGATGATTTTCCGCTTCCGCTTAACCCGGTAATTACTACTAATTTTTCTCTAGGAATCTTTAGTGAGATATTTTTTAGATTATGAACTCTTGCTCCTTCAATTTCCAGAGATTCAACTGTTTCAAATATTTCTTTCGACATAAAAATGATAGAATTATCCAGTTAACAGCAGCAGGCTGGATTTGTTATCAATTTAATTCATAATCTTTACTGACAGGAAGCTTTACCTCGTAACTGTCTTTTTGAGAGTTCTTCAAATACGATTCTCTCAACCATGGATTAAAGTATTTTAAAATTTTATAGCTGATATTGTGTTGCTTGGAAAATTCAGCAAAACTAGCAATAGAAGAATCTATAGAAACCGTTTGATACTCTAAAGTTGGATACAAGTCTGCCTTCCTAATGTTAAACCCGTATTTTTTAGGATTCTCGAAAATATTTTTTATTGCTAATATTCTAAAAACATATCTTCCTGTTTCTTCAACCAACAATAAATCAAAATAATTTGATGCTTTTTGTCGTTCGAGTTCTTTCGATATTCTTCCTTTCCCAGCATTATATGATGCTGCAACTAAGGCCCAATCTCCGTAGAGTTCGTATGAATCTTTTAAATATTGGCAAGCCGCTTGAGTCGCTTTTTCTACATGATATCTTTCATCCACTTCACCATTAATTTGCAGCCCATACTCTATTCCTGTTGTTTTCATAAACTGCCAATAGCCAGCAGCACCTGTAGGAGAGACAACATTATCAAGCCCACTTTCAATCAAGGCCAAATATTTAAAGTCATCCGGAATACCATTTTGCTTTAGAATTGGCTCAATAACCGGAAACCAACGATTGGCCTTTTTAAAATATAGAATGGTGTTGGAGTGAAAATAGGTGTTGGAATGTATTTCACGGTCTAACCTTTCATACACTTCTGGCTCAGAAAGCGGAACCACTTCATTTGCAAATTTTATTTCCTTCGGTGGGCTCAAAGAGAAGATTTGATAGGACTCCTCTAATTTTGTTTGGTGCTCATTTTCCTCTTCTTCTTTATCAAAAGAAAAGGTAAACAATTGAAACAATCCGAAGATTGCAAAAGGTATTAACAGTAAATTAAGTGATTTTAGGGGTGTTCTGTTCGTTTTCGTCATGCTTTGGCTCTTTTCCAAAAAGTTGTGGTTTTGTTGTTAAAAATAAAGAAACAAAAACCACTAACGCATAAGCGGCAAAGAGAATTGTGAACAGATGTGACCAGTTGGTAATTGAAAGTGCGATGAGCAAAATTACTGTAGAAAAAATTCCAAGCCCTGCGACCAATAGAGCTACAGATTGATCAGACAAACCTAAATAAGAAAGATGATGAGTAGTATGATCTTTACCTCCAACAAACGGGGACTTGCCCTTTGAAAGTCGATTAATTACTACGGTAAGCGTATCTGAAAAGGGAACAATAAATGCCAAAATAGGTAACAAAAATTGTCGAGTTGTAGCATTGTATTCCATAGCAGAATGGTTCCATAGAAACTTTATGGATAATGCTGCCAGCTCAACTCCCAAGAACTGACTCCCTGTATCGCCCATGTACATTTTGGATGGATTCCAGTTAAAAAACAAGAATCCTAATAAAGCTCCAATCAAACCTAAAACAAGAACGAAGTAAGAAGATTCGAACGTTTTATTTAATACAATAACCGTTAACATTCCAATAAGTGCAAATATAGAAGCGATGGTAGTTATACCGTCCATATTGTCTAACATGTTCACAGAGTTCATTAACCCTACAACCCACAAAAATGTACGACCATAATTCATCCATTCAGCCTCAAAAACACAAATTGAGTTCCCTGTGGCTATTAAAACTATTGCACAAAGTGCTTGATCAATAGACTTTAAAAGGGGGTTAGTATTAAAAGCATCATCTGCTAATCCAACTAAGAATCCTATACTAGCTGCTACTAAAATTCCAATCAATCTGGTATCAATTGGAGTATACTGATTGGGGGAAAAAATCTAATATTGAGTGAGCACTAAAAGAAAAACAATAAAGAAAGATATTCCTCCAAATGCTGGCTTAGATGTCGTATTCCATCGAATTACTTTATCATCTATATTTCTTATTCCCAAATTCTTCGAGAATTTTAAAAATATTCTGTTAATTAAGAAACTAAACATCATACTTCCTAAAAACAGTGATGAAATCTTTTAGATAAAGTATCCTCCCTGCATATCTCTAAAATTGAGATTCTAACTCGATAAAACTTGGAGCTACTTTGTCTTTCTCCGAAACTATCGGATTATTTACTTGCCAATCTATCCCTAATGTTTCATCGTCCCATTTAATTGAACCTTCTGAATCTTTATTATAGCCTACTGTGCATTTATAAGAAAAAATGGTGTTGTCTTCCAAAGTTTTAAACCCATGAGCAAACCCCGGCGGAATATAAAACTGGGTTTTATTCTCTTCGGACAATACAATTGAATAATGTTGCCCATAAGTTGGAGAGTTCTTCCTAATATCTACGGCAACATCTAATACTGAACCGCGCAATACAGAAACCAGCTTTCCTTGTGCGAATGGAGGATTTTGAAAGTGAAGTCCTCTGAGAACGTTCTTTGATGACTTAGAAAGATTGTCTTGAACAAAATCAGCCTGCAATCCAACAGCTTTAAATTTTTGGCTATTAAACGCTTCATAAAAATAGCCTCTTTCATCACCAAAAACAGCCGGACGAATTATTAATAATCCCTCAATTTCTACTTTTTGAACTTCCATTTCACTTTTTCTTAAAAATATTTTTCAGGCCTTTCGGCTCTTTTAACTCTTCGTCATAATACCCGTAGCCATAACCATAACTTCTTTTTTTAGAGTCAACTCCATTCAAAATGATAGAGAGCTTGGTAATTCCGTTCTCATTTACTAGGCGATCTACATTGTGTACAAAGTTTTTTCTAGAATACTCAGATCTAAAAATATACAACGGATAGTCGGCATTTTTTATAACTTCTATACCATCAGTAACCAACCCTACAGGCGGATTATCGACTATAATCAAATCGTATTTAGTCTTTAGCTCTTCCAAAACCTCTTTTAATTTTGACTTTAGAATCAATTCTGATGGATTTGGAGGAACAGGCCCTGCTGTAATAAACTCAAGTCCTTCTTGGTCACTCTTATAAATACAACTAGTTAAGTCATCTTTTCCAATTAAGATTGTGCTCATTCCTTTAACATTCTCAACATCAAATCCTTTATGAATTTTCGGCTTTCGCATATCTAAATCAAGAATAATAACTAACCTCTAGTGGTAATCTTTTAATTGCATTTTTTGCTATTAAATTTGACTTTAATAGCTCAATTTCAGCTGAAATATCACCCGTTTCGTAGTAATCATCCACATTTAACAGCTGATTTGCTTTATTCGATTTTTCTATTTGAATAATTGCATCAGACTGATAAATTGGTGAGGTATATCTGAGATAAAGAAAGCTACCTAATAGAGAAATTCCCACTACAAGAATAACCCATAATATGTTCTTTTTTAAAACATAAAGAAACAGTCCAAGATCAAAATCTGTATTAAAATTGCTGAATTGCTCAGAAACCCCATTAGATTTCTGAGCAGAATTAGGATATGTATTTTGAGACTGTTGCACTGCTAATTTTGAACCCTATCAATAACAAAGTAAAGAGTCAACAATCCTGTCAAGAGGGTTAAAACAGGCGTAACCTCACCTAATAATTGTCTTGTTGTAATACCAATTGGCTCTACATAAATGATATCGTTTGCCTGAAGAATGATATCTGATTGGCTAATGCCTTCTATCGTGGACAAGTCAATTAAATAAACTTCAGGATCTGACAAATCTCCGCGAATCAATTTGATTCTGGCAGCTCTACCTTCATCGGCTAATCCACCTGCCAACGCTAATGCTTCTAACAATTTAATATTGTTATTTTGAAGCGTAATAACTATCCCATCTCCACCACTTCCTGGGAAAATTGTGATCCTCCTGTTGGTTACGTTCAACAATAAAAATGGGTCTATAAAAACTTCGTCATATTTCTCCTCCAGAAAAAACTCTGCTTCTCTAATGGTCATTCCGCCAACATTTACCCTACCTATAATTGGCAGATTTACCTGTCCATCAAACTCAACTATATAAGTAATACCTTGATTTAGTTGCTGAAACATCTGAGGATTATTTTCTGTTACATCAACAAGCTTTAGTCCATTATTCGTAAAAAGTCGAAAGCTAATTTCGTCATTTGCCGCAATTCTATATTCTAGAGTCGTGTCCTTAATCTGAGTGTCATATTTGTAGTCCTTTGGAGTTCTAAACATAATACTCGGATTTAATGGCTTACAAGAAGCTAAAAAATAACAAGCGACTATGATTCCTAAAATTTTTTTAATCATTTTCGGGAGTGTATATTAACCTACAAAGCTATTCAATTAATGGTACTTTCTTATAAAAATGTTATTGAAGTAATGAGTCATACAAGTTTTTCATATCGGCTATCAAGCGATTATAGTGATATTTTTCATGAACCAACTCCCATCCCTTTTTACCCATACTTATCCTTAGCTCATCATTTTCAATCAACTGAATAATATTTTTTGCAAACAATTCTGGCTCATTTGATGGCGATAGTAATGCTGTTTCGTTTGGTATAACAATGTTGCTTACACCACCTACTTTTGTAGAAACAATCGGCTTTCCTGAGGCTTGGGCTTCAATTAAGCTAACTGGAGTCCCCTCATTTAATGAACTCAGTGCAATAATGTCTAACCCTGCATTTGCCCAATCTACATTTGTAATCCAAGAGGTGAAGTGTAGTTCTGATTTTTCGCCTTTCTTAAAGTTAGCATCTAAAAACTTTAACCCAAGATCACTAGCATATGCCATAAGTTCATCTCGTTCCTCTCCATCTCCAATAATAAAGGCTCTAACCTTTTTATTTGTTTCATTCAGAGCAAGTTTTATTGCACTTAAAAATAGTTTATGATTTTTAATCGGAACAAGTCTGCCCACAATTCCTATTGCAATTTCATCTTCATCTATATTATAATGCTCCCTAAACGACTTTCGTTTTGCTTCTTTATCTTCTTGAAAGCGATTAAGATCGATGCCCAAAGGGATTACCTCAACTTTACTGGCCGAGCAAATTCTATATCTTTTAGTTAGTTCTAACTTCTGACGCTGGCTAATAGCTATTATTTTATCTGTTTTAACTGCTAAAGCTCGCTCTATGTTTTGATAAATGGACGTTTTTACTTTACCGAAATATGAGTGAAAAACATGGCCATGAAACGTATGTACCATTTTAGCTTTTCCGTATGCTATACCTGCGCTGCGACCAATGGCTCCCGCTTTCGATGCATGTGTATGAATAATGTCCGGCTGAAACTCTTTAATTATTTTTTTGATGGCTTTATAAGCTTGTCGGTCATTCGACAATCCTATATCTCGCTGCATTTCATCAATAAAATGAGCCTATACGCCCAGGTCTGTTAAAATATGTTGAGAACTCACTTCTGAACTTTCTTCTCTTCCGCCAATAAGCATCGTTTCAAATTCAGGTGCCATGTGTTTGGTTAATAGGGCAGCATTAAAAGTTGGTCCTCCTAAATTAAATCTATTTATTATTCTTAAAACTTTGGGCATTTGCTTTAATTCCTGTTTTAGGCAATGTACTTTTCCCACCAATTATTAAAAACCAATATAGCCCAAATATTTGCTTGAGAATCTTTTGGATCTGCGGAGTTTAATTTTGATTTTAGTTGATTTACGTAAGATAAGTTGAAAAGGTTTTGGCTCTTAATGAATTGATATGAAAGCAAGTCATTGTCTATCAAGCTCCACAACTCGTTTCTCATCCACCCACCCAAAGGCACTTCGAATCCTTTTTTAGGCCTATTATATAACATTTCAGGTAAAATATCTCTGGCAGCATCTTGAACCAATTTTTTCTTCATTTGACCATCAATCTTATAGTTTGAATGAATTGAAAACGCAAAATTCATCAATTCATGATCTAAAAATGGAGTTCTTACTTCCAATCCGTTCGCCATTGACATTAGGTCCACCTTTCTAAGCATATCACTTTGAAGCACTAAATTTACATCCGTAAAAAGTACATCGTTAAAATCAGTACCTTTTGTAATTGTTGCAAGAATTTCCTCTTTTCGTTTCAAATAGCTTTGCTTCTGTGGCGTCTTTAACATTAAGTTGGCAGCATCTGCCTCATTCAGTAAACTAGCCCATAGCCAGTATCGCTCTTCTTTATTTAAAGAAGAACCTGTTGCAAATTTATCGAGCTTTCGAAATACGTTACCTAAGGTGGAGTTTCTAGACTTTGGTAGTGCTGACCAAAGTGGAGACAGTTTTTTAACAGCTTTCTGCTTTAAGCCATTTTGACGCATTAAGTACTCTCCCATATGCTTATGATAACCAGAGAACATTTCATCGGCTCCATCACCTGAAAGCGCTACCGTAACATACTTTTTTGTCTCTCTACTTAGCGCATTTACCGCTAATGCAGATGAGTCTGCAAAAGGCTCATCTATATAATCCAACGTCTCAAATAAACTTTCCAGTAAATCATTCCGCGAAAGAGAAAAAACATGATGATTGGTGTTAAATTTTTTAGCCACTTCTAACGCGAATTCTGTCTCATCAAAATGAGCATCATCCTTAAAACCAATTGAAAATGTTGAAAGATTTTTTACTTTTCTAGAGGCCAAGGCAGTAACCAGTGAGGAGTCAATACCCCCACTTAGAAATGTACCCAAAGGAACGTCTGCCACCATCCGCCGTTCTATTGATCGATCTAGTATTTCGAGAAATTCTTTTTGAGCCGACTCGTAGCTAATACTGAGGTACTGCTCATCTATTTTCGGATAGTTGATTTGGTAAAACGGAATTTTTTGAACCCTGTTCTGAGCGTCAATTTTTAAATAATGTCCTGGCAAAAGCTTTTTAACATCCTTAATCATAGAATGTGGCTCAGGTACGTAATTCAGTTGCAAGTAGGTGTAAAGCGAAGTATGGTCTATTTCGCGAGGAATGTCAAACTCCAAAAGCGCTTTCATCTCCGACGCAAAATAAAATGCTTCTTCTTTTTTATAAAACAATAACGGTTTTATTCCAAAACGGTCTCGCGCCACTAACGTGGTTTTCTCCTGTTTATCGTAAATTACAAATGCGAAAAAACCATTTAATTTATTTAAGAAAGCCGTGCCGTAGCAATCATATCCGTTTAAAAGAACCTCTGTGTCACTCTCATTTTTAAAAGAGTAACCCTTTTCAAGAAGATCCTTCTTTAATATTTTATAGTTATATATTTCTCCATTGAACACGATAGAGTAGCGTGCACTACTATCTTCCATTGGTTGATTAGAAGCAGCGTTAGTATCAATAATCGAAAGCCTTCTATGCGCTAAAATTGCCCAATCGTAGTTGGCAATACCTTCGGCATCAGCCCCTCTTTTTGCCAACTGATTTGATGCATTTTGGCAACGAATAAAATCCTCTTTTGACAGCGAATGATTGGCGATTATACCCGCAATTCCACACATGATTAGGTCGTTTTACTTTGAACTGTTTTAACAGCTGCTAACAACCAAGCTGAAATAAGTAGCAAACCGCCAATTGGGGTTACCGGACCTAAAAATCTCAACCACTCTGCATTGAAATAGTCCTTTAAGTTCAATAGGTAAATTGATGCGCTAAAAAGTAAAACTCCTACAACAATTAAATTCAAAAGGAGTCTAGTCCTTAATTTGGCTTGCATTGAAAGAATGAGCAATAACAATGCATGAAACATTTGATAGCGCACCCCTGTCTCAAAACTTGATTGTTGAGATTCAGTTAGCACCTCTTTTAGTGCATGTGCACCGAAAGCTCCAAGTACCACTGCCGTGCCCCCAAAAACCAAACCCCACAAAAGAAACTTTCTTTCCATAGCTCAAAAATAAACATAGCAATTAATACTGTATTCAATAGTCTATGCATTTAAATTCAATTAATTTCGAGGTTCACTTAGACGATATGAAAAAGATACTTTTAATAGGAGCGGGAAGATCAACTGGGAGTTTGATTAAGTACCTAACAGACAATGCAGAAGAAAACAACTGGCAACTCACAATTGCAGACAGAAGCTTTGAGTTTCTCGATCGGCACATAACAGAGTTGCCATTTGTAACAACCGTGAATTTTGATGTTACCAATCAAGATCAAAGGGAAGAGCTCATTAAGAATTCTTCAATCGTGATTTCTATGCTACCAGCACACATGCACATGAGTGTTGCTAACGATTGTGTAGAGTTTAAGAAAAACATGGTTACTGCATCATACATTTCTAAAGAAATGGAAAACTTGCATCAAGCTGCTAAAGAAAGTGGAGTTATAATAATAAACGAAATCGGAGTTGATCCAGGCATTGACCACCTTTCTGCCAAAAAGGTAATCGATGAAATTATTGCAGACGGAGGCGAGTTAAAAGATTTTGAAACCTTTACCGGAGGTTTAGTAGCGCCAGAGAGCGATAATAACCCTTGGAATTATAAATTTACTTGGAACCCGAGAAATGTAGTACTTGCCGGTCAAGGTGGTGCCGTAAAGTTTATACAAGAGGGCACTTACAAATACATTCCCTACAACAAGTTATTTAGAAGAACAGAAATCATAGAAATTAAAGGCTACGGCAAGTTTGAAGGTTACGCCAATAGAGATTCGCTGAAATACAGAAAAGTATATGGTTTAGAAGATATTAAAACCATGTTTAGAGGAACTCTGAGAAAGCCTGGCTATTGCAGAGCGTGGGATGGATTCGTTCAACTAGGAGCAACTGATGATTCTTACACCATACCTAATTCAAAAGAGTTAACATTTAGATCTTTTATCAACCTCTTCCTCCCTTATAATCCTCATGACTCTGTTGAGCTAAAGTTTCGACATTACTTAAGCATAGCACACGATGACATTGAACTTTTTGAAAAATATAAATGGCTAGATATTTTCGAAGATATTCCTGTAGAACTTGACAATGCTTCTCCTGCTGAGATTTTGCAGAAAATATTGATGCGCAAGTGGAA
This sequence comes from uncultured Flavobacteriales bacterium, assembly GCA_905479325.1. GTDB lineage: Bacteria > Bacteroidota > Bacteroidia > Flavobacteriales_E > Vicingaceae > NORP294. The sequence continues at coordinate 65,207 of CAJQLW010000070.1, read as the reverse complement.
CTTAAGTGACAATGATAAGGACATGATTGTGATGTGGCACAAATTCATTTACACTAAAGATGGTAAAGAATATGAAAAACACTCTTCAATGGTTGTTAAGGGTGATAATCAAATTCACACAGCAATGGCTAAAACTGTTGGCTTCCCTGTAGGGATTACGGCTAAAATGATTTTAAACGGCACAATAAATGAAACAGGAGTTCACATACCAATAAAAAAAGTAATTTATGAACCAATTCTTAAAGAACTAGAAAGCTACGGTATTGAGTTTACTGAAATAGATATTACTTAATTCTAAGGTCTAATACCTTTTCTTCTTCCAAATACGCTTCAAAGTGATCGTTTATCACAATTGGACCCACTCCCTCGGGTGTACCCGTAAAAATTAGATCGCCAATTTTTAGTGTAAAAAACTGAGAAATGTATTCAATAATGGCATCAATAGAAAACAACATGTTGGCAGTGTTCCCTTGTTGTCTATTTTCTCCGTTTATTTTAAGTGAAAAGTTCAATTGTTCTAGCTCTTGAAACTTTTCTTTTGCAATAAATTTACCCAATGGTGCTGACCCATCAAAGGCTTTGGCTCTTTCCCAAGGCAGGCCTTTTTCTTTGCATTCTTGCTGTATATCTCGAGCCGTGAAGTCTATTCCAACTGTAAGTTCAGAATAATATTTATTAGCAAATTTTTGGCTAATATTTTTACCCACTCTATCAATTTTTACAACCAACTCGGCTTCATAATGTATATCTTTTGAGAAGCTTGGATAAAAAAAAGGCATACTTTTTGGCAACAAAGCTGTATCGGGCTTTAAAAAAATAACCGGCTCTTTTGGAACCGGATTATTTAACTCTTTTGCATGAGCTGCATAGTTTCTGCCAACACAAATTATCTTCATCTATTTTTGATTAAATCCTCTTAATTTAATTGCGGTTAGCACTTTCTTGGTATACAGTGGGAAATCTCCATTCATCATCCACTTATAATATGAGGGATCTTTTTCTAAGACAGTAGTTACCGGCGTGCCTTTGTGTTTACCAAAATTAAATACCTCTACGTTACTTTCATTGTACACTATTCTGCCCATTAAGTCTACATTGTTTGTTCTCTTAGAAAAATCTGATAAAAAGCTAACATTGTTTTCTAATTCTTCATATCGCTCTATTTGAGCTTCTAACACCTCAAAGGTCGCTATATTATCAGCCTCCGCACTATGAGCATTTGTAAGGTCCTTCCCACAATAAAACTTATATGCTGCAACTAATGTCCGTTGCTCCATTTTATGGAATATATTCTGAACATCTACAAGGCTTCTGTTATCTATTTCAAAATCAACTCCTACTCTAAGAAATTCCTCTACCAATAATGGCACATCAAACTTATTAGAGTTAAAGCCGGCCAAATCGCTGTTAGCGATAAAAGCAGCCAAGCTTTTAGCCATAGATTTAAAGGTTGGCTCATCCTCTACATCCTTATCGTAAATTCCATGAATCTCAGAAGATTCAATCGGAATTGGCATTTCAGGGTTTACTCGACGCGTTTTTACCTCTTTTTTACCGTCAGGGTGTAGTTTTAAAATTGAAATCTCAACAATTCTATCCTTAGCTACATCTACACCAGTAGTTTCTAAGTCAAAAAATACAATTGGTTTCTTTAGTGCTAACCCCATACTATTTTATGAAAATTCTTACGTACTGATACTTCTCGTATGTACTCTTACTGGTTAAGTAATCTCCTTTATACTCTGGTCCAGTAATCAAGGTGTTTATATCAACAAAATTGTACTGTTCCGGCTTAATTCCTTGCTTCGCAAAAACACTTTCTAGCAGCGCCTTCGTATCATATGCCCTTTTTCTGGTAAGAATAGAATTTGTTTTCCAAGTTCGTGTAGGAACTTTAGATGCACTTGAAGTTATTATAATTTTCGCGTCGCCTCTTAGTTTTACTAATTCTCCAATATCTTGAATAAACGAAACGAATTCTTTATTTGTTTCGCTAATGTCTTTCATATTGTAAGTAAAATACTTCTGAAAATACGCAACAACATCTTTCAATTCTTCTGGTCTAGGATATGTTTCTTTATAATCCAACTCATCTTGTACATCAATAGTGTATGAGTTCAGCACCAAACCTCCTTTAGGAACATATTCATAAACCCCCGGGCGAACATATTTAAAGTCAAACTCCTCTCCTTTATCATTCGTTAATGTTATGATATCGGTATCAGGGAAGTTGCCTTCAAAAACAATTTGATAATACTGATCAAGCGCTAACTTCTTCTGATTAAGTTCTCCAACATTGTCTACAACTTCTTTTCCTAACACTTCGCTTTTACTATTTTCCAGTCTTACAAATATTGGATCATACTGGTATAATCCTTCTTGTATTTTTCTGAATAACAACAAGTCGAAATTCTCATTTGAAACTACTAGTTTTAAGTCGGGTGGATAATCTCTCTCGAATTTAATAAAGTACCGCTTTGTTAAATCTAAATTTTCAAAGTTGAACTTACCTACATTATCGGTTGCCGCAGAGTTGATCAAGCTTTGGTCAGCTCTTAGCAACAATACCTGAAGGTTAGGTACAGGTATTCCTTTTGCTGTTACTGCTCCGCCAATATCCGTTAGCAACGCTTTTGGTAGCGGTTGATTGCTCGGAACATATCTATAAACACCTTTCTTTTCTTTAATAAATCGCATTCTTTGACCGAGATCATTTGTAATAATAATATCTGGATCATCTGGGAAGTCTCCTTCAAAAACAATTTTATACTGTTCGTCCAAACTCAACTTTTGAAAGTTGAACTGACCATACTGATCGGTCTCTTTGGAGTCAATAACTGCTTGCTCATCGTTCTCTAGTCTAACTTTTAAGCCTTGAATTGGTGTTCCTTCTTTCTTCACTTCTCCGGCCAATGATTGTACTCTTCCGATACCATAAAACTCATATGGTTGAATAGAAGGTATAAAAATGTAGGTTGTATCATCTAACTCTTCAAAAGGTAACACCTGATCATTTTCTACTTCTACATCATATCCTCTTAATGGGTTTCCTTGCGGAGAAAACACTCTAATCAAATAGACTTCTGAAGGATTCAATTCTGTCATTTGAAAGTCTCCTGTATTGTCTTGTCTGAGGTAGTCTTCTTAAGTAGCGCACCTTCTTTTTCGTTTTCGTTGAACGTTTTAAAGATGGTTATACCCAGGCAATAGTTGATGTTAGCATTCTCTTTATCATTCGCATATACCTCTCTCAATAACGGTTCCTCAGATGAGAATCGATTTTCATCCATTAAATATAATGCTTCTCGGAACTTCTCTTTGTCATCCATTTGAGCAAAGGAAGAAAACCCTATGCAGATAAATAATGATAGTAAGACACTGATTTTTAATTGGCTCATCTTTATTTAATTATTGTAGCAAAACTTCAACAGCTACAAATATATTTCATTCCTATTACAATTCCATATGGTTAGTGTTCAAACACTAACAATTCATTGTTAGCGGACTAAACTTCTCTGTTTAGATCAAATTCTTCTAAAATTCTCGCTACTCGTTGAACAAAACTACCTCCTAAAGAACCATCTACAACTCTATGGTCATAAGACAATGACAAAAACATCATATGTCTTACGCCAATGGTATCGCCAAATGGTGTTTCAATTACTGCAGGTTTTTTTCGAATTGCTCCCACAGCCATAATAGCCACTTGAGGTTGATTGATGATGGGAGTTCCCATCACATTTCCAAAAGTTCCTACATTGGTAACAGTAAATGTTCCGCCTGAAACCTCATCTGGGCTCAATTTGTTATTCCTTGCCCGGTTAGCTAAGTCATTCACTTTTTTAGAGAGTCCAACTAAGTTCATTTGATCAGCATCTTTTATTACCGGAACAATTAAGTTGCCTGATGGTAAAGCTGTAGCCATTCCTAAATTGATATGCTTTCTCTTAATAATCGTATCACCACTTACTGAAACATTAATCATAGGCATTTCTTTAATTGCCTTAGCTACCGCTTCCATGATGATTGGAGTAAAAGTAATTTTTTCTCCTTCCCTCTTTTCGTAACTATTTTTGATTTTGTTTCGCCACATAACCATTTCTGTTACGTCAGCTTCTACAAATGAGGTTACATGAGCAGATGTACTTTTCGACATGGTCATGTGATCTGAAATCATTTTTCGCATGCGATCCATCTGAATAATTTCATCTCCATCGCCCATTGGAACTACTGCCTGTGGCTTTGGAGCAGCCGCATTTGCAGGAGCAGTTTCATTACTCTTTGCAGTATCTGTAGCAGGAGCTACTTTAGTTTCCCCTCTGTTTTCGATGTAATTAACTAAGTCTTCTTTGGTAATTCTATTATTCAGTCCTGTCCCACTTATTTGATCTAACTCCTGTCCTGATATTCCTTCTTTCTCAGCAATACTCCTAACTAAAGGAGATAAAAACTTACCCGATGGAGAGTTTTTCGTTAACTCTTCTGTAAGCACGGCAGTAGAGGATTGTTGCAATTCTTCAACCGCTTTTGGAGCTTTTTCTTCAACGACAGCAGGAGCCGAAGCACTCCCTGACCCCTCAACTTCAATAATAGCTATTGCGTCTCCTACCTTCACCACATCATCAACCTGAAACAAAATTTTCTTTAAAATCCCAGACTCTGGTGCAGGAATTTCAGAATCAACCTTATCAGTTGCAATCTCTAAAACAGGTTCTTCTGCTTCAATGGTATCTCCTTCTGATTTTAACCAATTGGTTATCGTAGCTTCTGCAACGCTTTCTCCCATTTTGGGCATTATTAATTCAATCTCTGCCATAATTTTGATCTTATTTTAGTGTTGCAAAATTAACTAAATTTTACATGACCGACAGACGACAATCTGCCAACTTAACTAGCTTTCATAGATTTGGCTTATGGGTTTTTACGACATTTATACTTCATGAAAAAACTTGGTTTAATTTGTTTCTTCCTATTCACTCAACCCTTTGCCTTTAGCCAAAGCGACAGGTTGCTTCGATTTAGTGCTGTGCCGGTTGACAACAATCAAACAGTACAAGTTCGTTGGACCATGAATGCAGGTTCAACTTGTTCAGATGTACTTGTTTAGCGCAGTATAGACAGTATTAATTTTAACGAAGTATATGTTTACCCAAGTATTTGTGGAGATGCAGATGTTGCTGTTTCGTACTCTTGGATTGATCCAGAACCCTCTCAATCGGGTCCTTCTTACTATCGATTAAAACTAGATGGAATTGAATTTTCTTTAATCTCAGTGTTCAATGTAGGGTCTATCCTTAAAGAAAGTGAAATTTTGGTATTCCCGAATCCAAGCAATGGTGTTTTCACAGTAGAATTTAAAAATCCAAAAAAAGAAAAATTTGATGTTCTTTTTTATGCCTCTAACGGTTCTCTACTTTTTCATGAAAAAAACTTAATTGGAAACTCTTATTCACCATACCTTTCAAATATCGAAAGTGGAATTTATACCATTAAAATACAGTTCGAAAACAGCAACTCTGAATCAATCAAGGTTTTGATAAGATAAACAATGTGACGACTAAGAAAGTCCCTTTTCTTACCTTTGAGGTACTAAAAGGAAAACGATGTACGGAAAAATTAAAAATTATTTACAAGCTGAGCTTACCGAAATTGAAAACGCTGGGCTTTTTAAAAAAGAAAGAATCATAACCTCAGCTCAAGATGCTGACATAAAACTAGATAGTGGCAAAGAGGTAATTAATTTCTGCGCCAACAACTATCTGGGACTTTCATCTCATCCAAAAGTGGTAGAAGCAGCTAAAGCTGCACTTGACAGTCATGGATTCGGCATGTCTTCAGTGCGATTCATTTGCGGTACACAAGACATTCATAAAACTCTTGAAGCAAAAATTGCAGAGTTCTGCGGAACCGAGGATACCATTTTATATGCAGCTGCTTTTGATGCGAATGGTGGTGTATTTGAGCCGTTGTTTGGTCCTGAAGATGCAATTATATCTGACTCGTTGAATCACGCTTCGATTATTGATGGGGTGAGACTATGTAAAGCAGCCCGATACAGATATGCGAATAACAATATGGCTGACTTAGAAGAGCAATTAATAAAAGCACAAGACCAACGATTTAGAATTATCGTTACAGATGGCGTATTCTCAATGGATGGATATGTAGCTCAGTTAGATAAAATCTGTGACCTTGCCGATAAATATGATGCAATGGTGATGGTAGATGACTGTCATTCGCATGGGTTTATTGGAAAAACAGGAAGGGGAACAGCAGAGTATTGCAATGTTCTTGGAAGGGTTGATATTATTACTGGAACATTAGGAAAAGCGCTTGGCGGAGCTATGGGTGGATTTACAACAGGGAAAAAGGAGATTATAGAAATGTTGCGCCAACGTTCAAGACCATATTTATTTTCGAACTCTTTAGCTCCATCAATCGTTGGTGGGTCAATTGCAGTTTTAGACATTTTAAAAGAAACTACAGCGTTTAGAGATAAGTTGATGGATAACGTAGCTTATTTTAAGGCCGGAGTTAAAGCAGCAGGTTTTGATTTTAAAGACGGAGATTCAGCTATCGTCCCTATTATGCTCTATGACGCAAAGCTTTCTCAAGATTTTGCTAACAAACTTCTTGAAGAAGGTATTTATGTTATAGGATTCTTTTACCCTGTAGTTCCGAAGGAGCAAGCTAGAATTAGAGTTCAGCTCTCTGCTGCGCATAGTAAAGAGCATTTAGACAAAGCCATTGCTGCATTCACTAAGATTGGAAAAGAGCTAGGAGTAATTAACTAGCTAATAAATTGATCACATAAAAAAACCTCGATGATAACTCATCGAGGTTTTTTGTTTGTTGTCTAATTCGAATTTAATAAAACTTAGATCGATTGTCTACTAAATCTGCCTTTCCCTTTAAGGCATTGTAAACTGCTCCATTGTCTACTCTAGAAGCAATATTTCTAAATTCATTTTGTCTTACTTGAACTAAGTTGGTCGGTCCTGCATCAACATTTTTGTCAACTGACACAACAAAAACTCCGCTGTTTCCAGCTATCGGCTGACTTAACTGCCCAGGAGTTAATGACCATGCTGCACCAACAACTATTGGCTCTAAACCAACACTTGGTATTGCAGGACTTGCGAAAGTTACATTTGCATTCTCAACAGACAAACCTGTTTTTCCTGCCAAGCTTCCAATATCACTTGCATCAGCTAATTCCTTTTTAAGAATATCAGCCTTTTTCTCCTGTCTTGCAAGGAATTCAACTCGATTTCTTACTTTTTCTAAAGGTGCTATTCCTTCTTTATCAACATTTTCTACAATGGCAACAACAAAGGCTCCTTCAACGTCTTTCGCTTCTGAAACATCTCCTTGCTCTGCATCTTGAGTCCATCTTGCTAAGTCTCTAGAAGCGCCCAAACCCTCAACTAAATTGGCGTTTTCAGCCAAAACTGCAGAACGCTGCTGAATGTTGTTTTTAGTCAATTCTTCTCTAAACGACTCCATGTCTGTTACATTAATAGAAAAGCTGGTAGCTTGATTGAACAAATCCTCATAAGTAGCTTTACTTGGCTTCACTTCACGAGTTATTGTTGCGATTTGAATTTTCTTTACAGCCGGCAATTTTTCAGTAACCTCAATAATGTGGTAACCAAATTGAGTTTCAATTTTAGAAAACTCTCCGATTTCCGCAGTAAAAGCTGCGTCGTTAAATGGCTTTACCATCATTCCCTCAGCAAACCAATCCAAATCTCCACCTTTTTCGGCAGAAGCCTTATCATCTGACAGAGAAACTAAAGAATCAAAAGGAGTTCCAGCTCTAAGCGCCACTAAAACACTATCTGTCGTTTTTTCAGCCGCAGCTTTGGCTCTGTTTTGAGTGCCTATCAATATATGTCTCGCTCTAACTGAATCCGGAGCCATCTTTACATCTTTCACCTTTGAAATAGACCAAATGTCACCTACTAATTTAGGTGCAGCAACATAAGCTGAATCTTGATCCCACAATGAAGTATCCGCTCCTATTGGAGCATTAGACTCAGAGTAGTATGTTGGAATAAATTCTTGATCAGAGTTTGCATTTACAAATGTTGAATCATTTGCGCTAGTTTGGAACTCCTGGTAAATTCTATCAACCCACTGTTTAGTTTCTGCCTGATCTTGTTCAGAAGGTACAATTGGGTAATAAGCATAGGCAATTTTTCTGCTTGCTTTTTGCTCATAATCTGTTTTCGTCTTGTTGTAAAATGCACTTACTTCAGATTCTAAAACTTCAACAGTTGCGTCCTCGATTGAAGAATATGGCTTAAATATGTATTTAAATGCCATTGCTCCATTATTCTCTTTGTACATTGAAGTAGCAAAAGCAGATGGTGTATAAATACCTTTCTTTATTAAAGTATTGTATTTATCCATTCTATGATTTCGCTTTAATGCCTTCTCAAAATCAACCCATTGAGCCTTTGTTGCTGGGTCGTTATCTAAGTTTTGCAAAAATTGGATAACTGCATCCTTGTTGAACTGACCTGTGTTCGGATCAGTAAACGCTTGACGAACCTGTGGGTGAGGATTTGAACCACTCACTAAATCCATCAACTCTTTGGTGGTTACCGAAATACCAAGCTCTTCTAATTGTTCTCCAATTAAAATGTCTGAAGTCATTTCAGCCCAAACCGATTCTCTGATGGTAGACTTTGTCCTTTCATCAAGCTCTTGTTGAGTTTGTTTCTGATAATTTTCGTACTGCTTTTGAACTTTAAATTCAAATTCTTGTGGTGAAATTTGCTGACCATTAACTTCAGCAATACTCAAAGGAGCCTGCTGACCATTTGACTGTGCCGTAAACAAATCCGTTAAAACGAAAGCTAAAATTGCTATTCCAATTATTACGAGAACTAAGAATGATCGCTCTCTTATTTTTCCAATTATTGCCATTGAAATCTATTAAAAATTTAGGGTTGCGAATATACGATAGTAAACTGAATTACAAAAGCATTAAAAATGCATTAATAATGGCTTATTGAGCATCTTTTTTTTCAACTAATTATCTTGCTCCAGTACCTTCAAATGAACAAGGTCTATTCTATTTTGAAATACTTTTTTAACCGTAAACACAAACTGATCTTTCTGAATCTGCTCATTCATCGTTGGAATACTCTCGAAAGTATCAATAATTAAGCCTGCTATTGTTTCATAGTTATCCGACTCAGGCAAGCCCAGATTATACTCGTCATTCAGATAATCTACCTCGAGCCGAGCAGCAAAAAGAAATTCATGCTCGTTAATTCTAGTCTCAACTAACACCTCTTTGTCGTGCTCGTCCTCAATTTCACCAAAAATTTCTTCAATAATATCTTCAATGGTAACAATTCCTGCGGTTCCTCCGAACTCATCTACAACAACTGCAATGCTTCTTTTTTGTTGAATAAAAATTTCTAAAATCTCATTGGCCTGCATAGACATAGGAATGATTGGCAATGGTAAAAGAATAGATTTTATACTTTCGGGCTTCTTGAACAACTCAAAGGAGTGCGTGTAACCAATAATGTTATCAATATTATCTCTATAAATTAGAATTTTAGAAAGTCCAGTTTCGATGAACTTATCTTTTAATTTTTCAAGATCCTCTTCCATTTCCAAAGCAACAATCTCTGTTCTTGGAATCATGCATTCCCTGGCCTTTACTTTAGAAAAGTCAAGTGCATTTTGAAAGATTTGTATTTCGTGGTCTACTTCTTCTTGAGATAGTGAATTCTCTGTTCCTTCTTTCAAGTAATGCTCTAAGTCAATTCTTCCAAAATTCAAGTCTTCATCAGAGCTTAACTGTGGTGAAAATATTTTTATTAAAAGTTCGGAAATCCCTATTACCAAAAGCATCGGAAGAAACATAATCCAATAAATAATAAATAATGGCAAGGCAAAAAACCGTAACATTAGGTTCGGGTTTATTCTAAACAGTGTTTTAGGCAAAAATTCTGCCGTTACCAAAATTATAAGCGTTGATAGTATGGTTTGAAGGAGTAGAATTACCAATTCGCTGTCAGTAAAAGCTGCAATTTTAGGCTCTAAATTTTTCGCCATAAAAATTCCGTAAACAACCAAAGCAATGTTGTTACCTACCAGCATTGCACCAATAAACCGCGATGGTCTTTTTAAAAAGTTGGAAATAATTTTCGCAAAGAAATCTCCTTGCTTACCATCGAGCTCAATTTTTAACTTATTGGCCGATACAAAGGCGATTTCCATTCCTGAAAAGAATGCGGAAAAAACAAGCATACTGAGAATTACTCCCCATTGGTAACTGTCCATGAATCAAATATAACTTATTTAGCCTTTTTCTCTGCCTCTCTTTCGTGAAACATTCGTTGTTTTCTTCTCATAACAAAAAGAAAGATTGCAATTACTGAAAACCCAAAAAAGTACAGTGCGTCGTAAATACTATTTTTTATGGACCAATAAACTGCTATTATAAAAGTAGCGATTGAAATTACCAACCACGCCTTTTCCATGAATTTTATTACTTTAATCATTGTCTATGTTGATAATTCCACTTGGTTCTAAAATTCTGTACTCTGTAAAGTCTTGATTTGAAATTAGGCCTTTCCCCATAATAATTTGATCAGCAGTTGTAATTTTCACAAACACATCTGAAGTTATTTGCTCTGTTTTTTTATTCCAAAGTAGCTTTTCTGTGTTCAAGGTTTCACCCTTTTCATTCACAACAATTACATTTTCTCTGGCCTCCATTTTATTTGCGTAGGTAGAGTCTATGGCATAATTAGAAGTCAGTTTTGTGGTGACTACCATTTGTTTATTGAAAATCTTAACCTCTACGCCTTCTGTCATTTCGTTGTAGTTTTTTTTACCACCATACTGATATAAAATAGGAGCATTGAGTTGAAAAACAACATTCCCACTTGTACTATACATTACTTCAACTTGTTTTACCACTTGATCCGGCAAAACCTGGGTTGAATCGTATTTTTTAACATCTTCTAAATCGTTAGAACAAGAAAAAAGCACCCCAAAAAGTACCGGAATACAGTACTTTAAGCGAGTGCTTTTGTATTTTAAAGTGGTATTACTTTTCAATTAAAATCTAGCTTTTGTAGACTCTCCAATCCAACAACCAATATTAATCGTGTCGCCTGCTTTTGTTCCACCGAAGAAACAATCTTCTTGGGTTGGGAAATACTTTGAATAGGTAGCAATTTTACCGTCTATTTTCCCGGAAATAGAGGGATCGATAGATTTAGCTTTAATGTAATAGTCAACAGCTAACCAATAAATTGCCTTTTGAGCACAAGCATCAGCCCCTCCGCAAGAAGAACTTCCAGCAATCATATCCCCAATCATCATGTAAGGTAATCCCCAACCACTTTTTAAACTTGCAGCTTTTCTTGCATTGGTTCTAGCAGCTCCGTATTTACCAGCACTGCTTTGTGCTTGTGCTAACTCAATATAATAATCTGCTTTTTTTGTTTCATCTTGAGCTAAATCAATTGCTTGCTGAAAAAAGCTTTCGGCTGCACCATACTCTTTGTTTTTTAAACTCATAATTCCCATTTTTTCAGCAGACACTGAAGAAGGGTTCGAGCTGTGCATTTCTTTTGCGATAGTGAAGAAAATAGGAGCATCAGTACAACTCTTTTTATCTAAAATATCAGCAGTTCTTTCCATCCAAGTCGCATCTGCTTTGTTTTTCTCATAACCTTCTTCAGCCATTTTAACCAAAACTTCACAACTTAAATATGGGCTTGCCAAATCATTTACACTTTCCTGAGCTTTTACATAATATTCTTGTGTTTTCTTTCCTTCATATTTTGCAATGTTGAACTCCAATATTTCTGTCAACTGAGCAAAAATCTTAACTACTTCTTCTGAAGTCTTTTTTTCTGCCTTTCCCATCAAAACGGCGGCAGTCATATAAGATGCAATCGTTCCTGCTTCGGCAAAATTGCCCCCTTCATTTACGGCACTCTCTAAAACAACAAAAGGTAATTCAGGCTGATCGCTTTTATAACGTAACAAGTCAGTTCCTTTTCTACCATCAACTCTTCCTTGATTACTTCCAAAGTTTTCTTTTCTTCTGTCGTATACCGTTATTAAAGAATCAATTATTTGATTCTTTTGTACTTCTGTCTTAGCCTTACTTTCTCTTCTTCTTAATAAATTAACACCGTCAACATACATTTTCTCTGATGATGCCGGACAGATGTCATACGCTACTTTCCAGTATTTATACGCGTCATCATACATTTTTTGTCTGTAATAGTCTTTATAAAGAGAAAGGTTCTCAATACATTTTACGCTATCAGCGCCATACTTTTGAGCGTATGAACTTCCTGCCATTAAAGCTACAATCATTAATAATCCTAATTTTTTCATGCTTTTTGTTTTTAATCGTATTGTCTTTTGATAAACCATTTATCATTTATTGTTACACCTAACTGTAGGTTGAAAAAATTCTCTTGAACTAAACCGTTTTCGTCCTTACCTCTTTGTCCAACTTCAGCACCAATATTTAAAGTGGAAAAGGTTTTACGTAACGGTATGGTTAATCCAAAACTTATGCCAAACTCAGAAATGTCTTCATTATCTATTCTAACCAATGAGCTATTATATCTTAATCCTGAACGATAGCCAATTTTACTAAAGTATGAACCAAAGCCCGTTGTATTTACATATTTATCAAAGCCAACATGAATAGTTTGACCATTCGCAAGTTCAACATCTGAACTTAGATCGGAGTTGCCCCAAGTATTTAATCGCACATCTGCAGTTAACATCCAATGTGTTTTCTTTTCAAAAGCAAAACCAAAACCCAAAACAGCCATGTTTGCAACATTCATTTTTGATGCCTCTTGAAATAGAGCGGTATCTAAGAAATTCTCCGTTCCCGGTGAGCCAGAGTAATTACGAAGTAATCGAGTCTGTTCTGCACCTAACTGATCTCTTGGAGATAAAGTTACACCTGCCACTATCCTATAATCATCATTTAAGTGTCGGAAATACTGTAAACCTGCTTTGTAAGCAACACTGTTCACCCGTGTAGTTCTTTCGTCTAGGCTATTAAAAAATCCCGAGCCGGCACTTTCATATACTACTCTCCTGTTATCAATTATTTCACCGAAATAATAACTCCCACTCATTCCAAAAGAAAAATTCTTTAAGAATTCAAATCCAAACCCAATGTACATTTCGTTAACACCACCTGAACCTTCATAACTGGAGAAAGCAGCTTCATTGTTCACAGTATCTGCATTTGCATAATCATACCCAACCAAAGTATAAGGCTTAATACCGAAAGCCATTCCAACTTTTTCTCCAAGAGGCAAGGCTAAACTCATGTGGCTAAATTGAGTATTAGTTCCTGTTCTAGTTTGTTCGCCAGAAATGTACTGAGCGTTTCTAGAAATAGCTGAAAATTCAAAGGTTGTTAAACTAATGTTTGAAAACGATGCCGGATTTACAGCATTGATAAAGTTTGAACCTCTATCGTTTAGGTTGGCATTACTTCTAGACAAAGAATCATAAACCAAGGGTTTGTATTGAAATGGACGCCAAGCTATGCCTGCTCCTCCCAAACCAAAATTACCGTTAAAGGTAACCGGATTTATGTTTCCAATACCATACCTCGAATAGGGCGAATCCGTATTCTTTTGCGCTTGCAAAAAGCCGAATACCGAAAAGAAAATCAATGTAAAAGCGAAGCGTTTATTCGCCATTGTAAATAAGTATTTCATTCAAGCCTTTTAGCACCAAATTTGGGTCTGCAAAGATGCCATTTTTTAACTCTTTTACAAAGAAATTGGCATCGCCTCCTGTAATTACGATTTTTAGTGAATTATATTGCTTCTCGTAGGCATTTATAAAGCCTTGAATTTCGGAAAGCATTCCATTAACAACTCCAGAAAGCATTGATGTAATCGTCGTTCTTCCAATGTTCTGAGGCTTATCTCCTCCTTCCCAGTGCAACAGTGGTAATTTACTCGTATGACTATTCATGGCTTGAAGCCGGAGTTGCACACCTGGAGAAATTGCCCCTCCTAAATACTTCCCTTGAGCTGTTAAAAAATCATAAGTAACACAAGTACCAGCATCAATCACCAAAACATTGTTTTGAGGGAAGCGAGCAAATGCTCCAGCAACTGCCGCAATTCGATCTTTACCCAAAGTTTCAGGGCTTTCATATTCTATAACAAAAGGCAGTGGAGTTGTATAATGAAGCATCAACTTCTTTTTGTGAATATTCACTAATTGTAATTGCGATTCAGCTTCAGCATTTACAGAGGACATAATAATGGATGTAACCCCAAATTCCTTAATCATCTCATTATTTAGTTCAAGAGCATCGTTCTTTAAACTAAGCGAATGCAATAATTCACGCTCTTCAAAAATGGCAAACTTTGTTCGAGTGTTACCAATATCTATTGCTAAGCGTCTATTCATAATTGGTCAAAAGTATGTATTGTTTAACAGCCATAAAATATTTTGAAATAAATTTTGTTCTACGACGATTTTTATTTTTACATTTGTCGCCCGATAAAAATTGTGTTGACAGTTTTTGAACATCGGAGAGGGTGCCATAGCTCAGTTGGTAGAGCAAAGGACTGAAAATCCTTGTGTCGCTGGTTCGATTCCAGCTGGCACCACCTTGAAAGCCTTGCAGAAATGCAAGGCTTTTTTTGTTGAAACCATTTTTAATAGCTCAATTTGATCTCTGTTACTTCCCTCACTTCCAAATTACACGAAAAGGAGCCCTCTGCATAAAAGATTCTTATTGCTTCTGCGTTTATTTGTACTTATGAAGAAAAAATTCTCTATCAAAGACAGAGCATATAGTTTTACACATGCATTTAGAGGGTTAGGAAAACTCTTAAAAGAGGAGCACAACTCTAGAATTCATGTAGCTGCGGCGGTAATTGCTACTATAATGGGACTGCTTTTAAAGATAAATACTTTTGAATGGTTAGCTGTAGCAATTGCAATTGCATTGGTTTTGCTATGTGAATTATTTAACACTGCTATTGAGCGGTTAGCAGATAAAGTAGAGCCCAATTGGGATAAGACCATTGGAGAGGTTAAGGATTATGCTTCAGCGGGAGTTCTGATTGCTAGTATTCTGGCCGTACTTGTTGGAGGAATCATTTTTACTCCAAAGTTAATCGCTATTTGTGGTCTTTAAACATTGTAAAAATGGTAAGAAAAACAATCTTAACATCAAAAAACAAGGTCCAGTTGTTTACGTAAAAACGATCTAATCTAACCCTATTTTGAAGTAAAGCAAAATCATCAATTTCCCCTCTAAAACCCTTGATTTGAGCTAGTCCGGTTATGCCGGGCTTAATGGCATGCCTGTTCATAAAATTTCCAACTAAGTTACTGTACTCCTCGGTATGCTTTAGCATGTGTGGCCGTGGACCTACAATACTCATTTGGCCTTTAATAACATTTATAAATTGCGGTAGTTCGTCTAATGAAGTCTTGCGAAGAAAAGCCCCAACCTTTGTTATTCTAGGGTCATTTTGAGTGGCTTGCTTGGAGTCTGCTTCGGAATTCTGCCTCATACTCCTAAACTTATAACAGTTAAAGCCTTTGTTATTTATACCTGAGCGTTTTTGTTTGAAGAAAACAGGGCCTGGAGAACTTAATTTAACTGCAATGGCAATGATCGGGAATAACCAGCTAAATAGTAAAACGGTAACTAACAATGAAAAAACTAAATCAAATCCTCTTTTGAGAAGAGCATTGTATTGATCGTCTAACGGAGTTAACGATAGTTTTAGAATATTGGTTTGACTAAAGTTGACCACGTTAATATTTTGTGAGCTAACCTTTTTCCAATTAAAAACTAGGCGTAATCGAATAAAGTGATTGTCGCAAAACAACGACAACTCCTCTACTTCGTTTTCATAATGTCCTGATAAAGAAACATATAGTTCAGAAATAGGCGATACACTGTTTATTTTTTGCAGCTCTTGTAATTGAATTCCTGCGGGTTCCAGTTCAATTAGTTTTTGAGTTTCTGTAGAAATATTATTTCCCAAAAACTCCTTCACTTCACTCAACTGAGCTTTTGTGCCGATTAGCACTATCGCATTTTGACTTTTTGCCTTTTTTAAGCGTTTCAGGTATACAAATGAAATAAGCCGCCGCCCAATAAACAAGAATACTGAAAAGCTAATGTACGTATACAGTAAAAATATCCTAGAATAAAAGGTTTTTATTAACCCATTGAACGCAACTGTAATAAGAAGTTGCAAAACGATTGCAGAAACAACCGCAAATACGTATCTATTTTTACTTGTAAAATGTTGTAGGTTGTATATTTTCTGAGAGTTAGATATAAAAAACCAAGAAACATTAATAAACAGCAACAAACCAATGTAATTGCTCTTAATTAAGTCAAAAGAGGGCTGAGACTGAAATTCGAAGCTACTAACTGAATAGAACCTCAAATAAACGCCTAAGCCAAATGCTATATTCAGAACTACTGTGTCAGCAATTCTGTAATACAATGAAAGAAGGTAGTCGTGGTTTTTGTACACTAAACTGACTTTTGTTGCGCTAATTTAAGGAATAAGTCTTCATAGGAATTAATGATGTTTTCCCAGGTATAAAATTCTTGTATCTTCTTCCTATTTGCCTGAATAAATTGTTCTCTTTTTTCAGGTAAAACTTGTTGATTTAAAATAGCTTCCACCTCGTTAGAGGTGGTAAAATAAAACGCATCATTCTCTAATACTGCTCCATTAAATTCATTCTTATGAGCCACAATAAATGCAGACGATGCCATAGCTTCTAATAATGAAGGGTTTGTACCACCAACAGAGTGACCGTGAAAATAACAGCTTGAAAAATATCTTAAGTTGTTGAGGTCGTCCAGATTGTAGATCCCTCCTAAAAAACGTATGCGCGAATCATTTTTAAACTTTTCTACCAAATGCTGACCAAACGCATTTTCCGTTTTGCCGATTACTAAAAAGGGCTCTTTACTAGTTGACTTGCTCATCCCTTCTAAAATAGTTTCCACATTATTTTCGGGCTCCATTCGAGCAATTAACATGTGGTATGCGTATTTTTTTTGCTTGTACTTCTCTAACATCAACTCATCAGGATTATTAAACAGATGAGATCCATACGCTATAAAAGTTGAGTCTACATTGTATTTCTTTTTTAAAAACGACTGAATACCAATCGAGTCTGCCACTAAGTGATTGGAACTTTGTACCGCCCACTTTTCTGCCTTGCGTAAAAAATGCTGCACAGAACCACTAAACTTTGATCGCTTCCACTCTAAGCCGTCCATATTGGTAACTACTATTGCTTTCTTAGGCAGAAGGCTCTTCCACACAGAACTACTCGTATATCCCAATTGAAGTAAAATGTCGAAATTTTGTTTCCTGGAGTCAAGAATGCAATTTAAATCATAAAAAAATTGGCCTGAAGTACCAATTTTACCTTCCCAATCTTTACAATGCTTTATTTGTACTCCGTTCCATTCTGTTTTTTGATAAGGATGGTCTGAAGAATTATACACCACTACTTGGTGCCCCTTTTTAACCAAAGCAACTGACAAGTATTCTGCAAACTGCTCAAAGCCTCCATAATGGTTTGGTATTCCTCTAGTTCCTAATATTCCTATTTTCATTGATTTGGGGTGTCAACTTTTGAAAAAACAATATGAAAAAAATAAAGAATACAATGCCCTTATTCCTTTCCAATACTGATTCGGTCATTTGAAAAATAGTGAAAGCAATCATAAAAATTAACAAGAGATAATTTTTATCTGAAATAGCCAACTTGAAGTAGAAGAAGTTTAGTAACACATAAAGAAGGAGCCCAATAAGACCCATTTCAACAAAGGTTTGAACATATTGATTGTGCAAGTTATAATTTTCAAATGCAGGGTTAAGGCCATTTTCATAAAATTCTTCATTCATAATAGCTCGCCTATCACCGGGAGTTAGCCCTATCATTAGCCTATTTTCAGATAGTAATTTTTTTATACCAACACTCCAAAAAACAATTCGTAAAGAAGTGCCATTAAATTTGACATTGTCCTCGTGAGTTAGCAATATCCCTGAATTTATTTTATCTAAGTTTTCTATTCCATCTAGTTTACCCAGTTCTAAGTATCTGTTTTTAATGCTTGGTATTTGACTAATAGCCAACCCACTTAGAATTACCACCAAGATAGAAATTAACACTTCTTTTGCTTTTAACTTTTGCTTAAAAACTCTAAGGCTCAAGGCTACAACAAAACTTAAAATGCTAACTACTATAACATTTTTGGAAGCAGATATAATCAGTGCAACGACAGAAAATACAACAGATGCTACCATTATCCATTTTTCAAATTTCTTCAAATTCATTTTTCTGTAAAGCATAAAAACAAACTGAAGAGATAAGAATATATAATAAGAATAGAATACTGCATGAAAATCTAATGAACGTGTGAAATCGTGATAGGTTAAAAAGTATCCTTCTGAAAAGTAGTTGTAAGTAGACTGACCCAAAAGAAAAAGAGTGCAAACTGAGAGTGAGTAAATGTAAAATTTAACCAAGCTATACCATTTTTCTATGTCTAACTTAAGATCATACATAACTATTGGCAATACCAATAAACTCAGTTTCCCTTCCAAATTTTTAACTCCACTTTCTAAGTTTTCAGTGTAAAACAAAGTGATTACCTGCCAAAAGAAAAGCAGCAGGTATGAAAAAAACACTAACCTTTCATTTCTATTTCTAAAAGAAAGGTGAAACCCCTCTTTTGCTATACCCTTTTTTACAATCCAAAATACAACAAGCGCTACCAGCCCTACGTTTGAATACCTAAAAGACAGGGGGAATGTTATTGTAATGTAGATGAGGGAAAAATAAATTGCCTTATCTAAATATGCGAGTATGTTCTTCAATAGTTAAAGCCTTTTTATTGCTGCAAATTTAGCTCAAAACTTTTTGATACGCCTTCAGGGTTTTCTGCGCGGCATTCTGCCAAGTGAAATTTTGTCGAATAAATTTATTTAACTCAGGGTTCACGTCCTCCTCTAATGCTCTCTCTATTGCTTCACGAATTGAATCAGGACTTTGAGGGTCACAATAAAAAGCAAAATCTTCAAAATACTCCTCAGTATCTCCCTTTTTTGTAATTACAATGTTGCATCTTCGGGCAAGAGCTTCTATGGAACTCAGTCCAGTTGTTTCAAACCAACTAGGTAACACATGAACTTTCGCTTGATCTAACTCATGAATAATCTCTTCTTTACTCTTCTGACCTAGAAATTGAATATTATCTGTCGCCTCTTTTTTGCATTGTTCATAATATGCCTTGTGATTTGGTGCGGGTTGGCCAATTATCTTCAATGGAATCCCTGTTCCTTTTAGCGCCTTAATTAAATTCAGTTGATTTTTGACAAACTCAATTCTACCAACACAAACCACACCCATCCCTTTTTGATGAGTAGACTTTTGATCTATAAAATCGTTAGTTACACCATTTGGAATCTTTGTATAGGTATTCCTAAAATTATATCGCTCTTTTAATCTTCTAAATTCATTATCAGAGTTAGGTAATAGTTTACTCGCTGAATTCAAAAGCTTCTCCGCGCTTTTTCTATGTCCGTAAAACAAATAAGAACGATCAATAATTTTTTCTTTGTTAAAAATTAAACGCCCAATGGTTTTAAAATAATCGGTTCCGTCAGGACCAAATACCTTAGCCAAAAACCTAAATAGAAGTCCTCTCTCACTTCGTTCAATTTCAGAATAATCAACAAAAATGGTAGAAATAACAAACGGTAAATTTGACTTTTTAACGTGTCCTGATATTGTGTTTGGCCTTATAATATTAAAAAAGTGGAGCAAGTCGTATGAGTCATAATTTACTACCTCATCTGCCAAACAAATATCTGCTTCCACTCCTAGCTTTATTAACTCATTAGCAGTCTCCCTTATTTGAACAGTATCCCCACCGGGCGCCGAAAACAGAGTAGGTCTGCTAATTAGTAAAACTTTCATTTTAAATCAATTAAAAATTTCGGGACGACTGTATTTGGAACTCTTTGAAAATAGGCAAGATCGCTATAATCCATAAGGTTAGCTCAGCAGTTGACGTAAAGAAACTACCCATAAGTTGATAAACAAACAGAAATAGAAAAAATAATAGATTAAAATAATTGCGGTATACTTTGAATTTAAAAAACAGAAATATCACTAAAGAGAACCTAATAACTAATCCGGGATAACCGTACATTGCTAATGTTTCAGCTGTAGCATTAGGAAGAGAAACAACAGGCCACTCCTCTATTGGATAGTTGTAATATTCTCGAATGTACTTTTCTCCTACAATTTCAATTTGTCCAAGTCCAACTCCAAAAAACTTATCCTCTTCTTGAACCATTTTGTTGGCTAAATAATACGACTCTGTTAATCTCCCATTAACAGAAGAGTCCTCCCCTGAAAGAACTTTACCTATTCTATTCGATAAAACATTGTCAAATGAAAGTGACGCAGCACCGGCAAAAATCAAAAATATTGCGGGATATAAAAAAGCCCTGTGAATAGTTCGATGCTTGAACAAAACAAAAAGTAAAAAAAGTACAGTAGATAAAACTAAAACACCAAAAAAGCCAAAAGAGAGCGTGAAAAAACATGGTATCAACACCATCAACATCTTAACTATATTTTTCTTGAAATCAACATAAATTGTTTTTAGAAAAAAGAAAATAAATGCCGGAGACATGAGTAGCGCAAAATATGAAGGTTCGTAAGCTAATAACTTGTAGCGAGGAACACTACCCTGAATGGAAAAATCATGATTAACCCAGATGAGATCCTTTAATGATGTAAAATATAATAATCCTGAAACCACAAATAAGGTAAACGTAATGTATGCAATATTCTCAAAAAGTTGCTCTAGTTGATGAGACTCTTGCTTAATATAATTAAAAGACACTAGAGCTGTAAAAACCATTAAATACATAAACACCAAACTTTTAACATACTCTATTACATCTACTCCTGTTAGGAAATGGATAGTCAAGTATATTGCAGAAAGCAGAACGAAGACTCCTAAAACCTTACGTGCCTCCTTAGTAAAGTGTGACTTAATGCCTAGAATAGATATCACATTTGTGTATAATAGTGGCGTCGGCAGCCCAATAGAGTTGAATAGGAAAAAAACGTAACCTAAAACTTTAAATAAATGTGCTTTCAAAAACTTCAATTTGCAAGAGCTTTTTTAATTAGAATCTTCGTTAAAACAATGTTTCGCTCTAGATTCGCTAACAGCTTGTTTCTTTTAGCTGTATGAATTTTTGCATGTGTTGCTTCTCTAAAAGCCTCACTTATATTAGAATTACTGATTCCCCCATCTTCCATTTCAACCAAAAATTTATCAATAAAACCAACCTTCAGGTTTGCTCCTTTTCTAAGCAATAACTCATAATAACCAGTAATTTTATAGGATTCCTCAAACAACCCATATTCCTGAAAATAACTCTTGTTTAAAAAGCCCCCTGCATGCAGTATTTTCATCTCCTTCTTAAATATGCTCCACCTCCAAGGTTCTCCAAAATCTCTGAGCAACTTTCCCTTGCTTTTTATCTTAGCTTTAGCAGTTATAAAATCCACTGAATTCAAATCATTTATGGCTTTATTGTACTCATCTAAACTCTGCTCTGTATAAATATCATCAGAACCCAAAAATGATATCCATTCACCACTTGCCTTTTTAACACCTTTATTCCAGGCGCTGTATATTCCATGATCAGTCTCGCTAATCCACTTAAATAGAATTCCCTTTTCTTCAAACCTTTTCTCACTCCCCTGAATTATCTCGCAAGTTTTATCTGTAGAAGCACCATCTATGATAATATACTCCAAGGGCCGATGATCTTGGCTTAAAATGGATTCGATTGTTCGCCCAATAGTCTCTTGACTATTGAAACTAGCTGTAATCACAGTGAGGGGGCTCGACTTCATTATAATCTATCTAAGTTTAATCTCAATTTGGCGAAAAAAAGAGTAAGTATGTTGACTTTGTGTATAAATTTCTTTTTGATGTACTTCCATCTCTGGAAAAGGGTACCTAGCTCTTTCGTTTTTTTCGAAAAATAAGGCCAATCGATAGTGTGAGAACCAATAGTGTTGTGACTGTGCTGACGATATTTCATCGTTTTTTGGTCACAATAACCCACATTCCCATAAATAGCTGCATGTATTAAAACCCAATGGTCGTGTTGAAATAAATCAGCATTGATTGGTTTTATCATTTTAATAAGGTCCAAGGTGAAAATCATTGTACAGCCCGCGGCAATGCTCTGGGCAAGAATATTGTTTGGATTTTTAATCCAACTTGGGTTCAACTTTTGAAGACCAAGAAACGACCCTAGATTTGCTTTCAAATCGTCCGAAACTACCTCCATGTCAGTAAAAACCAGACACATCGGATCCTCTTTCTCTAACTCCTTAAGTTGATTTAAACTAATCTCAATCTTATTGCTCTCCCAATAATCATCCTGATCACAAAACATGCAATAAGGTGACTCAACAAACTTTAGCATCCCCGTAAAACTAACACTTGAACCTCCCCCTTCAGCGCTAAAAACCTGCTTAATTCTGTCAGGGTGTATGCTTTCGTATTGTTCAATTATTTTTACTGTGTCATCTTTGGAGCCATCGTCTCTAATTAGCAGTTGCCAGTTTGTGAAGCTTTGGTTTATGAGGCTATCTAGTTGCTCGCGTAAATATGCAGCACCATTGTAAGTAGACATTAATATTTGAACTTCAGGCTTATCCATTGATTGTATTAAAAAAGCGCATTAAAAACCAAAATGACCCATGTTGTAAAGATAGTTTTAGTGACTTAAACGCCATCCAAAAATACATTTGATATTTCTCTCTCCACGAAAAAGCTACATGCCTCACACCGTCAAGCTGTAAAGCAAACCTAAACATTGCAGACTCTACACTAGTTTTTATGTGTTCTGAGAGTCCATGCTGGACTTGTAGTGGCACATGAAACGCTTCTATATTCTTTATGGCCGCTTTTCTCATAAAGCACACATCACTCCAATCGAGTGGCAGCGATTCATTGTATCCTCCAATTTTTCTGAACACACTGATTGGTATTAGTAGGCCTGAATTTATTGCCACAATTTTTCCTAATTGAATTTTACCAAAGCTAATATTTTCACCGTAATGACTCTTACCAAATTTAAAATAAAAGGGTGAGATCTTTCTTTCTTTAGACATCATTGTTGGCATGATTAGACTTTCTGGATAATTAGTTGCTGCAACAATATAATCACTTACTGAATTTTCAGGAAAGGACGAGTCGCTGTCTAACACCAATAAATGAGTAAAATTATTCTTCTCCGCCCATTTCCAAGCTTCATTATACGCTTTACTTACGCCCGGGTTTATGGGATTTGATACATATGTAAATTGTAAATCTGACTTAACAATTTGACTTAAAGGACTATTATCATAAACAAAAACAGGCAAATTAGCGTGCTTCAAAAGAGTTTTATAGGTTATAGAATCTTCTAACCTCTCCTTATAAAGCACAATCACCGCAGCAAGGCTAATTTCACTTTTCATTATTTCATCAACTTCAACCCTAAGAAAGGCTTTACTAATAAATTTCCCAGCCTATTAGCGAAGCTATCTTGAATGTATTTATATTCGAAACTCTCGGAAGGATCTAGAAAATGTAAAGCATATTGAGCTTTATGTTTTTCCCAAATTTGTTTTCGTGCGTTTTTCAAATTATTCATTTTAAGCGAATGCATCATGCTTCCCTTTCGAATTCTATACTTAAAAAGTTTTTCGCTAATAGTCCCTACTTGACCTCCATTTTTCAACAAATTAATCCAAAATTCCCAATCCTCAAAGCAAACTAAGAAGTCATTATCGTAGCCTCCTACACGCTGCCAATCTGCCTTTTTAAACATGCTTGTTGCCACCATTAAGTTTCTTGCTAAAAGCTTAGCATAAGAATAGTCTTCAAACTCTATTCCTCCTTTTTTGGCGCCAAACAATTCAACATTGGTTCTAACTAAAGTTAAATCTGGGTTTTTATCAAACAACTCAACACAAGTGGCGATAAAGGAGGGTTTAATAAGATCATCAGCATCTAGTGGTACAATATACTTACCTGTTGCCACTTTAATACCGTCGTTTCTGGCTTGGGCTAAACCTTTAACCGACGATTCAACCACTTTATACTTAGCACTTAATTGTTTTAACAGTTTTACCGTTTTATCTTCAGTTGAGCAATTGTTTACAATAATTAGTTCAACGAACTTGTATGACTGCTGATTAACAGATTCAATTGTTTCTAGCAAAAATTCACCAGCATTGTAAACCGGAATTACTACACTTACAGTTGAATCCATTTTAGAACCTTTTTAATATTGATTTTAATATAAAAATCCCATTCCCTCTTAAATCATCTTTTAATGATTTGGAAAGAATTGACTTCCGAAATCTTAAAAATGACCCGAATCCTACAATAGCTTTCTGACAAGCCCTTCTATAAAAGAAAGCACAAAAATGGTCAAAAGCAACAATATTGTATTTTTCAAATTTATGGTTTGCACTCATTAACTTTAACAGCCAAGATTCAATTGCCTGTAAATCGGACTCTTTTACATTTCCTTTATCCAAAACTAATTGAGAATGCATCATCAATTCGTTTTTATCACATTCAACCCCCAATTCAAGAATTAAGCTTTTATGAATTTGTTGAATCGCATTTTCCTGTTCTTTCTTTTTAATTGCACTAATGTTGTTATCGTGCAGCCTGTATTTAACAAGAACTTGATTTAGGTTTACCAGCTCTCCTCTGTCCTTCAATTGAGTAACTAATTGATAGTCTTCGGCCGGGGCATAACTATCGGCATAGCTCAAACCATCCAACTTATCTTTTCTGATGAGTAAGGTTGAATTGATGAAGTAGTTGCTAAACACTAACAAGCTCTTTAATTGATGTTGAGGAATGGTTCGTTTTTCAAAACCCAGGTGCTTACCATTCTGATCTATCAACTCGCAAGAAGAACCTAATAAAATAACATCAGGATGTTTTTCCAAATAATCTACTTGCAATTTTAATCGATTAGGGTCAGCAACGTCATCACTATCTAAGTTGGCTACATATTTACCATTTGCCGACTGTAGCCCTCTATTTCTAGTATAAACCAACCCTTTATTGGAAGTGTTTTCTACGCCTACAATTCTAGAATCTTGTCCCACGTATTTAGAAATAAAATTACCCGTAGCATCCGAAGAACCATCATTAATTATAATCAACTCCCAATTGTTATACGTTTGATTTAGAATGGACTCTACTGACTCCTCTAAATACTTTTCAGCATTGTAAGCAGGCATAATTATACTAACCAGTGGAGTTGATTTTTTCATCTTTCAATAAAAGATAACGGCAGTTCTTGGTGCGCACTTTCGTTTCTTAACTGATCAAATTGCTGAAAATCGATCCTATAGCCTTCCAACCATTTAGTGTTTAGCTCTTCTATACTTGCATTGCCAAACACATTATCATTTTCGCTTTGCACCTTATTACAAGGATTGTTGATCAGAACTGAGTTTTGAAAACAAAGCCCGTTTCTTGTTACAAAAAATGGATACATTACCTGTAATGCCTCTTCAAAAGAATTTGGAGCTTTGTAATCCAATTCGTTCACCAATACTTTGAACTCTTCTTTATCAAACAAGTGGCCATCTACAGATAAGGGATACGCCCAATCACCTGATGATTTTTTCCAGTTCCAACTAAGCATATCTCCTACTTTTTCAAAAGTTGGTAAAGGCTGCTTAATATTAAGCGTATAAGCGTAATTCAAATGGGCTCCTAAACGCAAGCTGGCGATGTTTTCCCGAGGATTAATGCTGGTAAAGGACTTAAAATTTACCCGATTTTTAAACTGTAAGTCGTCTACCAAAAAGATTACTTTGCTGCAAGTTAAACGGTCAAACAGTTCAACCAAATCTTTTTTGAACGAGCGTTCTTGAATAAACTCTATTGGTCGATCTGAATACAATTGAATCAATTCTGCATACGCCTTTTCAAACTCAACCGAAGAATCCCGATACAACACTTTCACCGAAACAGGATTTTCAGTGTAGTAATAATAACTACGCAAAAGCGCGTCTAATTGCAGCGCCCTGTCTTTAGAGAACACAATTAGTTGTGTCTCCTCTCTTTTTTTAAGTTGAAGTGGATTTGCTTCCAACTTATTTTTTATCAAAATAAATTGTTTGTAACGCACAGCGTCGTACTTATTGCGAATGCCAACACGTGCTAGTATGCTTTTTATGAAAGCTTTCATACTAAAATTACTTCTTTCTTAATTCAAAAATTCCGCAACCATAATCAAAGTTATAGCGCTCTTTTATTGACTTTTCATCAAGTGGTTCATCTTCAAAGAAATCTCCCTCATCGTTCACATAAGAAAAACGCTCTACTTTATAATCATCTTTGAAAAGCGACAAAAGGTACGCTACTGAAAAAATTCTGTGGGCATTAAACTCAACTCGTTGGTTTCCAATAGGAGTAGAAAAATAGAATTTCCCTTGTGGTTTTAACATTTTTGTGATGTTTGCAACTGCTTTTAAATGTCCATAATAATCAATGGGATCTCCATATCTTCCTAATCCAAAATGCTCAATGACATGCAAAGAAGATATCGAATCATAGGCTTCAATCAACTCTTCTGATAAGATCATTAAATCTGCTTGTGTAAAAGAGATGTTCTCAATGTCTATTTCTTGGGGTCTAATATCCATGACTTCAATTTCACGAAAAGAAGCAACATGAGCTACGAAACCATCTGTACGTGACCCTATATCCAAATGCTTTTGTGGATTATCTTTAAACAATTGCCTAGCAACATATAAATCCTGATGAAAATAATGCCCGCGCATATTGCCTGAAGTCTCAGTTCTTTCATCTAAAATGGGGTATGCCGAACCCATGGGAAAGTCTGTATTGGACCCTTTTTGATTTAAAAAAAGGGCTCGATCTTTTTTATAAAAAGACCAGCCTTTTATGGTGCTTTTAAACTTAGAAAAATCAAAGCCATAGAGGAGTAAAGTGCTTCTTAATTTATCTTTTATGCTATTCATTTTAATCTAGTTAAACGCTTTATATATAATTCCCACCCTTATCTTGTTTGAATCGTTAAATGGATGAGATATTGAAAGGACTTAATACAAATTACAAGTGCCGATGATTGCCTTTTAATCCTAGAATTAAAAAGGTGAATTCACTTCGAAATTAAAGCCATTCTTAATAAAACAAATCTACAACAATTAGCCTTGAAACTAATTTTTTGTTAGGTGAGTTGTTTTACTATAAAGGTCCCCAAAATCTGTTTTTATAAACCTTTCCGATTGAATTTCCTTAATGATTTCCTCAAAAGTCATCCATTTTTCCATTCCCCACTCCATGCTTTCTCCAACAGAATAATTAAATGTGGCTTCTCCTACTGAAACTTCATTTATCCTTTCTATACAACCAACTACCAAATCAATATTTTCTGGAACAGAATACTCAAAAGATATAAAATCAATTTTACTCGACAAGCCTTTTAGCACCTCTAACTCAAACCCTTCAACATCTATTTTTATAAAGTTAGCACTTCCAAAATCATTTATTAGATTATCGAGAGTAGTCATTGGGATAATCTTTTCTTTATTCCATTCATATTCACTAAACCTTCCACTTTCTTTAGTTAAATCGATCCAATCTTTTGAAAATGAAGAAATAGTGTGTGCGTTAGAAATAAACATTGTTTGTTCTCCTTCTTTCGAAGAGAGTCCGAAGGGAATCAAAGTGATTCTATTTCCAAACTTCTTTTTCAAATATTTTTTACATTCCTCTTGCGGTTCTATAGCGATAACTTTGATTCCAAGATCAATAATTGGTTCGATTCGATTCCCAAAGTTTGCTCCAACATCAAAATAAACACTTCCTTTAGATAAAAATTGTTTGTAAAAGTTTCTTCTTTTAAGAAATAAATCTTTTTCTTGTTTGCTTGGGAACTTTGACTTTAAGAGCATTAATCCATTTAATCCAATAATTTTTAAAATAATTTTTTCTAACATCTTCTGTAGTTTGAATGCTTCAACTGCCTAAAATAAATTAAGCTGATAAATATTAATCGCAAGTTAAAAATACTATTCTAGAATAGTTCAATAAAGTCATTCTATTTTATATCTTCAGGTTTTTCAATACTTCAAAAATCGTTTAATGGATGAGATATTGAAAGGACTTAATAATAATTCCAAGTGCCCATGATTGTCTTTTAATCCTAAAATTAAAAATGTCGAAACAAAATTAGAGATTATTGACGCTATTATTGCACCCTTTATTCCTAGGATTGGTATTAGCCAAAGATTAACCAATACGTTCAAGCCAAGACCTATTAGGCTTTTAATAAGAACAAATTTCTTCTTATTCCGAATGACCAAATAAATACCAGTTCCCATTCCCATAAAAACAAAATAAAACCCGAGACCAATGAATTGCAATGCTTCTCCTGAACCTTGATAACTGGCTCCGTATAAAAGATCCATAACAAATGGCCCAGCAAACCAAGCAAAAAGTGTAAAAAGTATGGACATGTAGGTCAAAAGGGTATAGAGTTGTTTTACACTTGCTTTAAATTCTCGCTCATCCTTTTTATACTTTTCCGTTATTACTGGCAGAAAGGAACCAACCAATACGGTGGGAATGAATATAAATAGTTCATAAATTCGGATAGAAACAGAGTATATTCCATTGACTTGTTTTCCAAGAAATTCGGTGATCATTACCTGATCAATTTTATAATACAATACGACAACAAAAGCACTGATTGAAAAAACAATCGAGTCTTTTAATAAGCTTTTTCCTAATTTAAAATCAAAACTGGAAAGCCTGATCTTTAAAGGAGATTTTCTAAAAGAGTACAACAATCCCGCAGCTCCAAGTGCAAAGTCTATGGTTGAAGAAGCAACAAACCAAATCAGGGGAGCCTCTGATTGAACAAGATAAAACTTGTAACAAGAGACCAATAAAAAGGCTATCATTCTTGCAATAACACTATATTTTTGCTCAAGTCTTGATTGATAATAATAATCAATAACATCAAAAGACTGGAAGAGGTAGCCTGTAGTTAAAATAAATATTAGTGGAATTAAATGACTGTCAAATCCTTTGAAAAACCCCATAAATAAGGTAGAGAATAGGATGCCTAAAGTGGCTCCTGTAAACTTTAAAAAAAGGGTGGTGTTTAATATTTTCTCTTGCTCTTGCTTGTTGTTTACAAACTCTCTTGGGGTTACATAATCTAATCCTAAAGAGGAGAAGAGGATAAAAAATGTAAAAATCGCTAAGCAATAATTCCACAATCCAACTTGATCAGGACCCAAATATCGAGCAACTAAAACCCCAATAAAAAGTCCCACCAATAATCGTACAATCTTATCGATAAAGAGCCACATGGAGTTACCAAGTAGTTTCCTTCCAACTTTATCTATTAACCGGTTAATCATTAAATGTAATGTGCTTTTATTGGAAAGCTAAACTACTGCAATTTTAATTATTCAACATCTGAGTTACCTCAGAATTAAATTTGATTTTAAAAACACACTTTTGCACGGTATTTGGTTAACCAAAATCTATGAGAGTCATTTTACTATTTTTATCAATCTACTTTTCGTTCGCCGTTTTTGCGCAAATTCAAGTGAACCAAACTGAATTTGATCTTGGTGAAATATCACTTTTAAACTCAGATATTGTTGACTTTAATGTACAAAACATCAGCTCTGAGGCGGTATACTTACTTCGCATAGAAGCAGAAAAGCAAGTTGGGTTTCAATACACCACTAAAAACTTTAAGCCAGGCGCTAAAGAAGGAATAAGAATAAAGTTGAACCCTAATAAAAAAGGTAAAATTGAGCAAACTGTTAGGCTATATTTCAGCAGCAACAGTGACCCAATTGAAATAAAACTGAATGCGGTTGTCAAGGCGTTACCTAAAAACAACAGAACTGCTTGCCCCACATTCGGTAGTTCGTTGAAACCTCCAACCGGAACAAAACAACCTATCGCAAGCATTCAAGCATTAGATCTTCTGCTATTTGATGAGGATAGTAAGCAGGCACTAGCTGTTGTTATAGTTGAACAAAAAAATAATGAAGACATTGAAGAAAGCACTGCTGCAACCGGTTCAAGCAGAATTGGTAATAACCTTCCAAGTAGAACGAGAGTTTCAAGAACTCCAAAACAGAAAAACCCTAGATTAACACCAGAAGAAAGAAGAAACTCTCCTTCACTTGGCACCATACTTTTTGGAAAAACTGTTGTTGACTCTACCAAAGTAGATAGCGAGCCCAAGGATGACGTAGTTCAGGAAGAAGAGACCATTCAAAACAAGCCTTTAATCACAGACGTTCAAAGCAATGAAAAGAATGAAGTTGAAAAAGACAGTCAAAAAGAAGAAGTTAAAACAGATAAAACTTCTGAAAACCTTTTAGATGACTCCTTCAAACCCAACAACATTGTTTTCTTAATTGATGCTTCTACCTCTATGCGCGAGGAACAAAAAATGGACATTTTGAAGAAGGCTATGATTGAGCTACTAGAACCTTTAAGAGCTATTGATTACATCACCATTGTCACCTATTCGGGAGAAGCCAGAGTTGTGGTACCTACTTCACAAGGAAATTTAAAGGAAGAAATTGCCAAGCAAATAGAAAATTTACAAGCAGATGGAAGCACGAATGCCGTAAAAGGAATTAAAAAAGCAATCCAGGTAGGGAAAAGCAACTTTCTAGAGGAAGGGAATAATCAAATATTTTTAGCTTCTGATGGTGCGTTTAACATTGGCGAAAACAACATGAGTTTGCGGAAGAAAATAAAAAAGACAGCAGAAGAAGGATTGACAATAACCGTTCTAGGAATAAAAAATGACAATTGGACAAACAAATCCTTAAAGGAAATTGCGACACTTGGTGCAGGCGATTTAATTAAAATAAAATCCATGCGCGACGCCGGAAAGGTATTGCAAAGCATGAAAAGAAAAGCAATGCGCTAATTTAACGTTTCAATTAGCGTTGAACCTTCTATTGGAGAAGCCTTAGCCTCAAAAGGTTGATCCTTATCTTCCTTTATTTGAGTGTAGTTTTGAATGTAAATACACATCAAAGCTGTTACTAAAGCAATACCAAAAGAAATAATGGTACGTTTTTTTGAGTCTTGCTGATTCACGGTAAGTTTTCTGTGGTATTATGGAACAAATATCCGTTTTTGTTGATTACTAACGGTTAAATCTACGTTACTTTTGCACAAAAAGTTTTACTAATTATGGACAAGACCTCTAAAAAAAAGAAAATAGCGCTACTTGGATCAACAGGATCTATTGGCAAACAAGCACTTGACGTAATTAGACAAAATCCAGACAAATTTGAAATAGAAGTATTAACTGCCTATTCAAATGACGTTTTACTACTAAAACAAGCTCTTGAATTCAAACCGAATACAGTAGTTATCGTAGATGAAACTAAGTATGAATCGCTTTCTGAACGGTTATGGAAGGAAGGAATTAAAACCTATTGCGGAGAAAAGTCTCTTGAAGATGTTGTACAAATGGAGGAAGTAGACTTGGTTCTAACCGCCTTAGTTGGTTATTCTGGCCTAAAACCAACCATTGCAGCCATCAATGCAAAAAAACCGATTGCTCTTGCAAACAAAGAAACCCTAGTTGTAGCCGGTGACTTAATCACATCTTTGGCAAATCAAAACCAAGTGCCATTACTACCTGTTGATTCTGAACATTCTGCAATTTTTCAGTGCTTGGTAGGTGAGTTCCACAATAAAATTGAGAAAATATACTTGACCGCTTCCGGCGGTCCTTTTAGAGGTTGGACTGCTGAAAAGTTAGCAAGCGTAACTAAGGCTCAAGCTTTAAAGCACCCAAATTGGGAGATGGGAGCAAAAATTACCATCGACTCAGCTACGTTAATGAATAAAGGACTGGAGGTAATTGAAGCAAAATGGTTGTTCGATTTACAAAGCCACCAAATTGATACGGTTGTTCATCCTCAATCTATTATTCACTCTATTGTACAATTTGAAGATGGTAGCATGAAAGCGCAAATGGGCTTACCAGACATGAAGTTGCCCATACAATACGCCATGGCATACCCGCAGCGAATTGCCTCCAGTTTCCCTAGGTTCAACTTTATGGATTACCCAGAATTAACCTTTGAAAAAGCAGACAAAAAAACCTTTAAAAACTTGGCTTTGGCTTACCAAGCTCTTGAATTGGGCGGCACTGCAGCTTGTGCGCTAAATGCAGCGAACGAAATTACAAACGCCGCTTTTTTACAAGATAAAATCAAATTTTTAGAGATTGCCGACATTAACGAGAAAGTAATGCAGCAAGCCTATTTCGTTAAAAATCCAAGTTTAGAAGACTATGTAAATTGTAATGATGAGGCACGCAGAATTGCAACTGAATTGTTGTAAATAAAACTTCTACTCTTTATTGTTGTTTAATAATCTAAACCCTTTCGCTTTACCATTATTCTAAAGCCTTGAAGCCTTTTATAATGACTATCTTTACCGCTTAATTTTTTTGAATGGAAATTCTGATTCAAGCAAGTCAATTGCTTTTAAGTTTATCAATACTAGTTATATTACACGAAGCAGGGCACTTTATTCCTGCCAAGCTTTTTAAAACAAGAGTTGAAAAATTCTACTTGTTTTTCGACCCTTGGTTCTCTCTTTTTAAATTTAAAAAAGGTGGAACGGAGTACGGTATTGGATGGTTACCCTTAGGTGGCTATGTAAAAATTTCTGGAATGATTGACGAATCCATGGACAAGGAGCAAATGAAACAACCTGCTCAACCATGGGAATTTCGTTCTAAACCAGCTTGGCAACGACTTATCATTATGTTAGGAGGAGTAACGGTAAATGTAATTCTAGGAATTTTGATTTACATAATGGTCATGTTTGTTTGGGGAAGAGAATACATGGCTCCGGAAAATATGACGTATGGAGTTTACGCTGATTCAACGGCTCAATCATTTGGTTTCGAGAGCGGTGATAAAATATTAAAAGTTGGTGGATTGCCTGTGAAGAAATTCAGCGATGTGCAAATTAATATATTATTAGACGACGACAAAACGGTAACCGTAAACAGAAATGGAAGCGTAATGGACCTTGAGATGCCAAAAGGAACTGTTGCAAAAATGTTAGAAAAGCAACAACCTTTTCTTCAAATTGCTGTGCTGCCTAAAATTGGAAGCGTTTCAAAAGGATCTAATGCGGAAAAAGGCGGGCTAATTGAGGGTGATTTAATTACAGACGTAAATGGTGTTCCGGTTGCTTTCTGGAGAGATTTAATCAAAGAGATTCAAAAAAATAAAAGCAAAACAGTAAACATAAAGGTAGCTAGAAACGGAAGTAGTATTCCACTGCAAGTTGAGGTATCTGAAGGGGGCACCATTGGAGTTGGAGTTCTTGAATTAGATAAGCAACTTACATTCAGTGTAGAAAAATACACTTTTGCACAATCTATTCCCGAAGGTTTTAAAGAGGCTTACAACAAATTTGACTCTTATTTGAAACAAATGAAATTGATGTTTACGCCTGAAACAGGAGCTTATAAATCCATGGGCGGATTCATTACCATTGGAAAAGCATTTTCTACCACTTGGGACTGGGAGCGTTTTTGGAATTTTACCGCATTTTTATCTATCATATTGGCAATCATGAATATTCTGCCTATTCCTGCGCTTGATGGCGGCCACGTGATGTTTCTATTGTATGAAATAATTGTTGGTAAGCCAGCTCCTGAAAAGTTTATGGAATATGCACAGATTGCCGGTATTGTAATTTTACTTTCACTCATGCTTTTTGCCAACGGTAACGATATCTTGAAGTTATTCAATTAATTGTTAACATCTGTCTGTTTTAAACCCAAGCTTAAATATCTTCAGGAAGCCCAAACACAAGTTTATCTTTGAAGAAAAGAGATTATGAGGAATACACTCCTATTCATTGTACTATTAGTTTCAGGAACTCTTCAAGCTCAGCACTCTACGTTACGATTTACAGATGAAGCGATAAACTTGAGTCAAAAATCTGTATTAGTCGTTCCCTTTGAAAGCAAAATGTACCTCAGCGACATTAACAAAGCACTTGCAGAAAACAACAACTTAAGCTCAGATCAAATTATACAACGATTTACTGCAGCAATAGACCAAAGTATTTATTACGCTTTTCAAGAAAAATGCAAAATAAGTTCATTCTATGGCATCGAAGATACGTCAGTAACGGAAGACTTGAACTATATCTACGACAATTTACAATTAGAGTATGAGCTAGTATCTGTTACCGAGGACAAATCCAAAGCGGAGCAGCTAAAAGCCAAATTAAAAAAGAAAGAAGACAACTCTTACCAAAGAGGGCAAGTAAATAATGGTCAAATTATAACCACTAGAGATGTTCGAGAGCGGTACATGAAAACTGTTATTACCGATCAAAAAATGCTCGATAGCATGCACTTTAAATTTGACAATGACTATTTCCTTTTTGTGAATCAGCTGGATATCAAAAACGATTACTCCGATATGATTGCCGTTCAGCAAGGCAGCTTCGACCGAGTTGCACAACTGCACTACACTCTTTATGCTAAAGATGGAAGTATCTTAACAACAGGCATTTCAAAAACAACTTTCTCGAACCATCAGAACGACATCAATAAAATTATTAGCGAGAATTTTCCGATTTTAGCCTATCAAATTTTTGAAGACTTGTTCCCTTCAGAAGAAGAGAATTCCGGCTCAAAAATAAACTTGAAGAAACCATGGAAGTAATAAACCCCTACATCGCAATTATTGGGATTAGTCTCATTATTATTCTCTCCTATTTTTTCAATGTTATTTCGCAAAAAACCAACATCCCCTCGGTTTTAATGCTCATTGTATTGGGTATTTTAATTAAACAGGGTATGAACTTTATGGGAATATCAGCTGGAAAGCAGTTATTTAGTCTTTTAGAATTACTGGGCATTGTTGGTCTAATCATGATTGTTTTGGAGGCCGCTCTTGACCTTCATTTAACAAAAGAAAAGTGGCCCATTATTTGGAAATCATTCAGCGTTGCCTTTCTTTCACTCTTGTTATCCACTGCAGCCATTGCTTACATTATTAATTACTTCATTATTGAAGACTTCTTCACATGCATTATTTATGCTGTTCCATTATCAATTATGAGTAGTGCCATAATTATCCCTTCCGTTGGAGGACTAGGTGAAGAAAAAAAAGAGTTCATGGTATATGAAGGAACATTTTCCGACATTCTTGGAATAATGGTTTTTTACTTTCTTATCGGAAATGCCGGAGCCGATAATGCACAAGTAGTGGTTTGGGATGTAGTCAGCAATATTTCAATTACGATTATACTTAGTGTTCTAATTAGTTATGGCTTGGTGCTAATTTTCCAAAAAATGAACTCTCAGGTGAAATTATTCTTATTGATTTCTGTATTGCTGATTCTCTATTCAGTAGGAAAATTATTCCATTTATCTTCACTACTGATAATTTTAATCTTTGGATTAGTACTTAACAACCACAACATTTTTTTCAAAGGGATTCTTAAAAAATGGCTTCATCCAAAAAAGGTAAAAGGTATACTACATGATTTTCATTTAGTAACAATGGAAACTGCCTTTGTAGTTAGAACATTCTTTTTTGTGCTCTTCGGTATTACAATTACCTTGGCATCTCTTCTTAATTTAGAAGTAGCACTAATCAGCCTTGGAATTTTAGCGGCCTTATATATTGTACGAATATTTGTGATAAAGCTCTTTGTTCAAAAAGACATTAACCCTCAAATTTGGCTCGCGCCTAGAGGCTTAATTACTATTCTTTTGTTTTTCGCTATTCCATCAGAATATCAAACAGATACTTTTGATTCAGGAATTTTATTGTATACCATTATTATCTCTTGTATAATTATGGCGGCTTCTTTAGTAGCTAATGGTAAAAACGTTATTCCGATAGATGATATGACCTTTATTTACGGACCTGCTCAAGAAAGTTTAGAAGAAGATGAAAGCCTGGAAATTAGCGAAGAAGAAGAAAAAAGCTAATAATCCATCAAAAAAAATGAAAGACATAGAAGCTAGCCGAGCTTAAATTAATACGTGCTACTTTTCTAAACTTTCCAACGCTTTTTTCACCACTACATCATCCTTATTCACCACTTCGTAAAAGGCTTTCTCGCGAAACAAATTTCGCGCAACTGTCGCTTTTAATCGTTGTTTTATAATGGCTTCTGAAGTTGCTGCGCCTTGTTCATCGTATTCCACGCCCTTTTCAGCAGCAAATTCGTAAAATTCCTTTAACAAACTTTCGGTAACCTGAAAATCATTCGCAAAGCGATCCGCTTGGTATTGCTTCGTTAAAACTTTACGGTTTGCATCCACATACTGAAAACCAAACTGAAAGAAAATACCTTGATAATTCAAGCTACCCAAATAGTACGAACTTCCAACAGTATCAATCGGTACAAAAACGTCAGGCATAATACCTCCGCCACCATATACAATCTTCCCTCCTTTGGTAACATATTTCAACGAATCAGGAAAATCAATACTGTCAGAACTTAGCAACTCACCGTTATTATATCGCTCGTAAGCTTCGTTGTTGTATTCTTCTATACCTCCTTCGTAAGACTTTTGAATGCTTCTTCCTGTTGGAGTGTAATATCTTGCAACGGTTAACCGAACCCCAGAGCCATCAGGCCAATTCATGCCCTCTTGCACCAATCCTTTGCCAAACGACCTACGTCCAACAATTACTCCTAAGTCATTGTCTTGTAAAGCTCCTGCCACAATTTCACTCGCCGATGCGGAACCCTCATTGATTAAGACAGCCACTTTAACATCTTCAAGTTCGCCTTTTGAAGTGGCGTAAAACTCTCTTTTAGCCCTCGCCTTTCCTTCTGTGTACACTATTAAATCTCCTTTAGGGAGAAATTCGTCACAAATGTCAATAGCCGAATTCATATACCCGCCTGTATTGTTTCTTAAATCAAGAATTAAATTGGTCATTCCCTGCTTTTTCAACGAGCGCATTGCATTCATAAATTCTGAATGTGTGTCTTTCGCAAAACGAAGCACCTTTACATATCCTGTTTTGTCATCAATCATGTATTCCGCCTCTACACTATAAACAGGTATTTTATCTCTTCTTATCGCAAAGTCAATTGCGTCTTTCGTTCCTTTTCGCTTTATAGCGACATTAACTGTCGTTCCTTTTGGTCCTTTTAGCAACTTTACAACCTTACTGTTATTAATGGTTTCTCCAGTTACATTTTCACCGTCTACCTCAATAATTCGGTCTCCGGCCATAATTCCAAGCTCCTCAGAAGGTCCACCGGCCAAGGCTTGAACCACTGTAATCGTATCTTCTTGAATTCGAAATTCAATTCCAATTCCATCGAACTCCCCTTCTAACGGATCGGTCATGGCAGCATAATCTTGTTTTGGAATGTAATACGAGTGAGGGTCAAGATTTTGAAGTATTTCGCTAATTGTTTCCTCTACAATTTCTTGTGAGCGAACCGTGTCTACATAATCACTGTTAATGTAGCTTATAATTTGTTGTAATTTATCATTTTGGCTGAATTCTGCTTTTTTAAACAAGCCGGTCTCTGCAGTGCCACCCATATTCTTGCCCAAATACACTCCGCAAGCTAAAGCAACAGCAATAAAAATGGGCATTAAAATCAATAATCGGTTCGAGTTCATTTAGTCTTCTATATTTGGAATGTATTCTATCTCAACGCCCGCCTTCTCCAAAAATTTTAATCCAGAGTCATCTTTGTAAGCATTTAAGTATACCACCCGCCTTATGCCAGATTGCAGTACTAATTTGCTGCACTCTCGGCAAGGGGATAACGTAATATAAAGCGTTGCTCCATTAGAATTGTTCGTTGACTTGGCAACTTTCATAATAGCATTCGCCTCGGCATGTAAAACGTACCACTGCGTTTTGTTGTTTTCGTCTTCACAACAATTGTCAAACCCGGTTGGG
Organism: uncultured Flavobacteriales bacterium; assembly: GCA_905479325.1. Classification (GTDB taxonomy): domain Bacteria; phylum Bacteroidota; class Bacteroidia; order Flavobacteriales_E; family Vicingaceae; genus NORP294. The sequence continues at coordinate 27,086 of CAJQLW010000070.1, read as the reverse complement.
GTTCCGTTGTAACCGTCAGAAATAATCATACTATCCTTTACAATTAATGCTCCAACTTGCTTCCGTTCGCAATGTGACAAAGCACCCCATTCAGCAGCCATACGCAAATACGCTCTATCATATCGCAACTGCTTTTCTTTTGTTTTATAATCGATGTTCATGTGTAATTTAGAATAATGAATGTGAAATGTTCAATTGTCTTATTTAATCTCATTAATGTATTGAACTAACGTTTTCGGAAAAAATTCGTGCTCCAATTTCTGAATATTTTCTACCAACTCTTCTACCGTTTGTCCTTTTTCAACGATGCATTTAGCTTGCAAAATAATTTCGCCTTTGTCAAATTCGCTATTCACTAAATGAATAGAAATTCCACTTTCTCTATCTCCGTTTGCTATCACAGCTTCGTGTACTTTTTTGCCATACATGCCTTTTCCGCCATACTTTGGAAGTAACGACGGATGGATGTTAAAAACTTTATTCTCAAAGGCTGAGACAATTGGTAATTCGATTTTTCTTAGAAAACCCGCCAAAACAATCCACTCAATTTTTTGCTCTTGTAAAAATTGTAATACAGGAGTTGCTTCAAGAAAATCTTGATTAGAAAAATAAAAAATAGGAAGTTGATGGTTTTCTGCTACCTGATAAATTCCTGCCTCTTTTTTATTGGTAACAATCAAAGCGACTTTAACGCTGCTTTGATTTTCATTTAAAAAATGAAGAATTCTGTCGGCATTACTACCGGCACCTGATGCAAAAATGGCTACCTTGGACATGTTAAAAAATCAAGTGTCAAATTTAGTTTAAATCGCTCTGTGAGTAAAACAAATCAACCAAAAGAAGGCTTTAAATTTTTTGAGTCAAATAACTTCAGCGAAGACCAAGTAAAAGATCGAAGTGCTGAATTTTTCCATGAAATGAATAGCAGGCGATCTATTCGTGAGTTCTCCCCGCGTGAAATTCCCGAAGGAGTACTTGAAAATATAGTTAAAACTGCCTCCACAGCGCCATCAGGTGCACACAAACAACCTTGGTTTTTCGCGTTGATTACTTCTCCTGAAATGAAAAAGAAAGTTAGAGAGGCAGCTGAAAAAGAAGAGTATGAAAACTATCATGGCAGAATGAGCGATGATTGGTTAAAGGATCTAGAAAAGTTTGATACCAACTGGCAAAAACCTTTTTTAGAAATTGCACCTGCTCTAATCGTAGTTTTTAAGGAAACTTATGAGGAAACTGAAAGTGGAAAGGCAAAAAACTACTATGTTAATGAGTCGGTTGGAATAGCGGCAGGAATGCTTATTGCGGCTATTCACCATGCAGGTTTGGTTACGTTAACACATACGCCTAGTCCGCTAAATTTTTTAGCCGAATTATTAAATCGTCCGAAGAACGAAAAGCCATTTTTGTTGTTACCTGTCGGTTTTCCTGCAGATAAAACTCAGGTTCCAGTTTTGAAAAGGAAAAACTTTATTCAAATAGCGAAGTATTATTAGATTCTTATTCAGCAAGTATCAAATTAAAAAACAATGAAATAACCCTTTTAAAATATTTCATTATTTTCGCTAATTCTACAAATAAATAGCCAAGAAAAGACACTGAAAATAAATTTTGATATTGTTTTAAATAGGATTTTCTTTGCAGTTAAATTAAAATTAAAAAAGATGGCAGATACAGCATCAAGAGTAAAAGCAATTATCGTTGATAAATTAGGCGTTGAAGAAAGTGAAGTAACAGCAGAAGCTAGTTTCACAAATGATTTAGGTGCCGATTCACTAGACACTGTTGAGTTGATAATGGAATTCGAAAAGGAATTCAACATTGCAATTCCAGACGATCAGGCAGAAAAAATTGCTACCGTGGGTGATGCAATTACTTACATTGAAGGAAATAGCAAATAATTAATTCTCTAGACAATGGAGTTGAAGAGAGTTGTTGTAACCGGAATTGGCGCTATTACGCCAATTGGAAACACCGTTGAAGAGTATTGGAACGCATTGATAGATGGGAGGAGCGGTGCTGCTCCCATCACTCAATTCGATGCCTCCTTATTTAAGACTCAATTTGCCTGCGAGGTAAAAAATTACGACCCAAACAATTTTTTTGACAGAAAGGAAGCTCGTAAGCTAGACCTTTTTGCTCAGTATGCTATGATAGCTACCGATGAAGCGATTGCTGATTCAGGCTTAAATATGGATACTGTTAATAAAGATCGTTTTGGTGTGATTTGGGGCGCAGGCATTGGAGGTTTAAAAACTTTTCAAGACGAAGCTATTGCTTTTGGCACTGGCGACGGAACTCCAAGATTCAATCCATTTTTTATTCCAAAAATGATTGCAGATATCGCTCCAGGGCATATCTCAATTAAACATGGTTTAAGAGGACCTAATTTCACCACTGTTTCAGCATGTGCTTCTAGCACCAACGCTATTATTGATGCAACTACCTACATTCGTTTAGGGAAAATGGATCTTTGTGTAGCCGGTGGTTCAGAAGCAGCAGTTACAGAAGCGGGTATTGGCGGATTTAATGCCCTTCAAGCACTTTCTAAAAGAAACGACGATCCGAAAACAGCTTCTCGTCCATTTGACAAAGACCGTGATGGTTTTGTACTTGGTGATGGAGGTGGTTCTCTGATTCTTGAAGAATACGAGCACGCAGTTGCTCGTGGTGCAAAAATTTATGCAGAAGTTATCGGAAGTGGTCTATCAGCAGATGCATATCACATGACTGCTCCACATCCGGAAGGGCTAGGAGCAATGAATGTTATGAAATATGCGTTAGAAGACGCAGGAATGTCTCCTCAAGACATCGATTACATTAACGTTCACGGAACATCTACTCCACTTGGTGATGTTGCAGAAGCAAAAGCAATTGTAGGGGTTTTTGGAGAACATGCATACAATTTGAACATTAGTTCAACCAAATCAATGACTGGTCACCTATTAGGTGCTGCCGGAATTATTGAGGCGATAGCTTGTATTCTTTCTGTGAAAAACGATATTGTTCCACCAACCATAAATCATTTTACAGATGACGATGAGTTTGACCCAAAACTTAATTTCACGTTCAACAAAGCTCAAAAACGAGAGGTTAGAGCGGCATTGAGCAATACTTTTGGGTTTGGAGGTCACAATGCCTCAACGATTTTCAAAAAAATCTAAGCATTGAGTTTATTTAGAGGAATACAATACTTTCTTCTTTCTGACAACAGCAAACACAAAACGTTAAAACAAATTCTTGGATTTTATCCAAGCAATTTCTCACTTTACGATCAAGCATTTACACACAAATCTGTTGTAAATGACCAACAAGAAACCGAAAAAGTAAGCAATGAGCGTCTAGAGTTTTTAGGCGACGCGGTTTTGGGTGCTATTGTTGCAGAATACTTTTTTAAAAAATTTCCTTTTGAAGATGAGGGCTTCCTCACTAAAATCAGATCTAAACTTGTTAGTAGAAATTTCTTAAACCAGCTCTCGGTAGATATTGGCTTAGATACATTTCTCGAAACTTCAGTGAACCTTAACAGATCGAAGTCAATTTATGGCGATGCTTTTGAAGCTTTAGTTGGAGCAATTTATCTAGACAAAGGTTACGATCAATGTAAACGATTTATAGTTAACAAAATCATTAAAGATTATATTGACGTAGAAGAATTGCTAGCTACTGAAACCAATTTTAAAAGCAAACTCATTGAGTTTAGCCAAAGTGAAAAAACCACGTATAAATTTCACACTGTAGGGGTGGAAAATGATAGTAGCAAGTTCTTTCGATGCGAACTATTTGTTGGCAACGCTGAACCTATTATTGGCGAAGGAAATTCCAAAAAAAGAGCCGAACAGGAGGCTGCTCGGCTATTTTTTGAGGGTAAATAAAAGAACGTTTTACGCTAAACCTGCTAACATATCTTTTAAACCGGTAATTACATCTACCTCAACAGAGTCAATACCTTTTAATTCTGCAAGGTCATACGTAATCCAATCACCAAAATGGATTAAATAAAGCGCTTGCTGAATCTTTCCATCACCTTTCGCAACTATTTCAATTACGTTACTGGTATATTCTGAAGCTACCTCTTTAGACTTCTCAATTCTTGCGGTGTTTCGATAATATTCATCTTTAGATCTGAAAAAGATTACAGATAAATCTTCATTCTTCGTTCTCCAACCTACTAATTCATTGTGATTCATTTCCGGAATTACATGATGGGAAGATAACATCTTTGAATTTTCAGCAATTTGCTGTCTAAATCGAACTGCAACTCCTTCCATAGGTGCTTCCGTATAAATTATTGGAAAAGTACCATGCATTTTTTTTGCTACTTCTTTTGCCTCTGCTTGAATGGCTGACTCTTCTGCATCCATTAATTTCATGGCTTCTTCAATCTGAGCTTCAAAATCATTGTTAATTAAACCGTATTGATTCAAAACAAAAAACAATTGAGGAAATGACAAGCCAAACGCTGCCCGTGGAGGAAAGCCCCCTCTTATTTCAATTATATTGTGACCGATTTTTTTTGCAATCTCAGCAAATTTACCCCCTGAAGTAATAATAGCAATCTCTGCACCTTTATCATATGCTTGTTGATACATCTCTAACGTTTCTTCCGTATTCCCGGAGTAAGAACAGCAAATAACTAAGGTGTCTTGGTTCACAAATGAAGGAATTTTGTAATCCTTATTAACGGTTATTGGCAGTGCACATTGCTCACTAACCAACTGGCTAATAATGGTTCCACCTATTCCAGAACCTCCTAAACCGCAAACCAATACATTCATTAAAGAATTATCAGTATTTGAAAAATCGGCCTTTTTTCCTACTTGTACTGCCTCTTTTAGGTGCGAGGTAAAACCTGCGATCAATTCATCCATCATAACTATTCAATTTTAAGGAACGCAAAGTAACCAAAAAAAGCTCCACAATGTGCAAACTAAGGCGTTATCCCATCCTTTTTTAAGCCGCTAAATATTACCTTTGTCGCTAAATTATTTTCAACATGAGCATTGGATTAACAGAACAAGAAAAAGTAAGACGAGTAACCTTAGAAAGATTAATAGATTTGGGTATAAATCCTTATCCTTCAGAGCTTTTTCCTATCAACACAAATTCAAAGGGAATTAAAGAAGGCTACAATGAAGCTGATAATAATTTCCAAGAAGTTGTTATTGCTGGACGTTTTATGAGTAAGCGTATTATGGGCAAGGCATCATTTGCTGAGATTCAGGATGCTCATGGCAAAATTCAAATCTATATAAGTAGAGATGACATTTGCGATGGTGATGATAAAACCATGTATAACGATGTTTTTAAAAAATACTTAGACATTGGAGACATTGTTGGCGTAAAAGGAAGGGTATTCAAAACACAAGTAGGAGAAATATCGGTTCATGCGACAGAATTAGTTCTATTGACCAAATCCTTGCGCCCTTTGCCAATTGTGAAAACAGATAGCGAAGGTAAAACACACGATGCTTTTACAGACCCTGAGCAACGGTATCGTCAGCGATACACAGACTTAATTGTAAACCCTCATGTGAAAGATGCCTTTATTAAGCGAACAAAGTTGACCAACTCCATGCGTCAATTTTTGAATGAAAAGGACTATTTGGAAGTTGAAACACCAATTTTACAGCCCATTTATGGAGGTGCAGCAGCTCGTCCGTTTAAAACACACCACAATACATTGGACATGACCTTGTATTTGAGAATAGCCAACGAGCTATATCTTAAAAAGTTAATTGTTGGTGGTTTTGATGGGGTTTATGAGTTTGCAAAAGATTTCAGAAATGAAGGCATGAGTCGTTTCCACAATCCTGAGTTTACCCAAATGGAGCTATACGTAGCCTATAAAGATTACTACTGGATGATGGATTTAGTGGAAGAGATGGTTGAAAAAATAGCACTTGATATTCATGGGAAAACAGAAGTTCAAGTCGGTAAAAACACCATAAACTTTCAACGACCATGGAAGCGCTACACGATGTACGAAGCAATTGAACACTTCACAGGTGTCGATATTTCTGAAATGAATGAAGCCGAGTTGCGAGTTGCTGCTGAAAAGCTAGACGTGCCAATTGATGAAACGATGGGTAGAGGAAAGTTAATCGATGAAATTTTTGGCGAAAAATGTGAGCCGCTTTTAATTCAACCTACTTTTATTACAGACTATCCTGTTGAGATGTCGCCATTAGCGAAAAAGCACCGCTCGAAAGAAGGCTTAGTTGAACGATTTGAAGCAGTTTGCAACGGTAAGGAGATTTGTAATGCATTTTCTGAGTTGAATGACCCCATTGATCAAAGAGCTAGATTTGAAGAGCAATTAGAGCTTGGAAAAAGAGGAGATGACGAGGCTATGATTTTAGACGAAGACTTTTTAAGAGCTATTGAAATTGGAATGCCGCCAACCTCAGGTTTGGGAATTGGAATTGATCGATTAGCTATGATTATGACCAACTCTAATTCTATTCAAGACGTGTTATTCTTTCCTCAAATGAGACCCGAAAAGAAAGCAATTGAACTGAGCGATTCAGAAAAAACAATTTTTGAGGTATTGAAAAAAGAAGGTAATTTAGAGATTGGTGCGCTCAAAGATAAAACAGGCCTGAGCGGAAAGCAGTGGGATAAGGGGATGAAAGGCCTAAACAAGCTGGGATTGACCAAAGTAGAAGTAAATGGCGATGAAAAGTTGGTGTTGTTGAAGTAGGAGGGTTAGAGGTTAGAGGTTAGAGGTTAGAAAATAATGATTCTATAAATGGAAAGAAGAAGGCACAATTATAAAAATCTTAAAATTTGGAGTTTGGGGATGGATATTGTGTAAGATACTTTTGAATTACTGTCAGAATTTCCAAAGGATGAAAAATTTGGGTTAACTTCACAAATAAGTCGTTGTTCAATCTCTATACCAAGCAACATAGCAGAAGGCTCCTCTAGAACTGAGAAAGCATTCGCTCATTATATTGACATCTCGCTTGGGTCATCATTTGAATTAGAAACACAATTATTAATTGCATTAAAACGAAATTATATTAAAAAAGAAGATTTTGAAGGTGTACAAAACAAATTAAGTGAGTTTCAAAAAATGTCTTTTGGTTTTCTAAAAGGCTTATGAGGCAATAGTCTTACTTCTGTCATCTATCTTCTAACATCTGAGAAATATGAAAAAAGAAATACAATCAGTTAATTACGGGTTAGAAAAAATATTTGAAGGTGCTCAAGATTTCCTTCCACTTTTAGGTACTGACTACGTAGAATTTTATGTGGGCAACGCAAAACAAGCTGCTCACTTTTATAAAACAGCATTTGGCTTTCAATCTTATGCATACCGAGGACTGGAAACAGGAAGTAAAGACAGTGTTTCATATGTAATAAAGCAAGACAAAATTAAACTGGTACTGACTACTCCGTTAAGTTCAAAAAATCCTATTAACGAGCACATTGTAAAGCACGGTGATGGTGTAAAAGTTGTTGCACTTTGGGTTGAAGATGCTCGAAAATCATACGAAGAAACAACAAAGCGAGGAGCAAAATCCTACCAAGAGCCAAAAGTTGAGAAAGATGAGCATGGCGAGGTTGTAACGGCAGGAATTTACACCTATGGCGAAACGGTTCACATGTTTGTAGAACGGAAAAACTACGAGGGTACTTTTATGCCAGGGTTTGAAAAATGGGAGTCAGATTACAATCCAGCACCTACCGGTTTAAAATACATCGACCATATGGTGGGAAATGTTGGCTGGAATGAAATGAATACTTGGGTAAAGTATTACGAGGATGTTATGGGATTTGTCAACTTTTTATCTTTCGATGATAAGCAAATTCATACTGAATACTCAGCTTTGATGAGTAAGGTGATGAGTAATGGGAATGGGAGAATTAAATTCCCGATTAACGAGCCAGCAGAAGGAAAGAAAAAGTCTCAAATTGAAGAGTACCTAGACTTCTACGAGGGTCCTGGAGTACAGCACATTGCAATAGCCACAGATGACATTTTGAGTACCGTAGCAGACTTAAGAAGTAGAGGTATTGAATTCCTATCAACTCCCCCAGACGAGTATTACAGAGCAGTTCCGGGGAGATTAGAAGAGCACAGCCACGAACTAAGAGAAGATATTGAGGCACTAAAAGCTTTGGGGATTATGATTGATGCTGATGAGGAAGGTTACTTATTGCAAATCTTCACTAAACCAGTAGAAGATCGGCCGACTTTATTTTTTGAAATTATTCAAAGAATGGGCGCTCGCGGTTTTGGAGCAGGGAACTTCAAAGCATTGTTTGAGTCTATTGAAAGAGAGCAAGAAAAGAGAGGTACATTATAGAAGTTTTTATCCCTAACTAAAAGGCGAATCAATAATTGATTCGCCTTTTTTTATTTCTCTTGACACAATTCTACCAAAACACCTCCTGTAGATTTGGGATGTAGAAAAGCAATTCTCTTGTTATCTGCTCCATCTTTAGGCGTTTCATGTATTAATTCAAAGCCTTCAGCCTTTAGCCGTTTTAGTTCGGCTTCTATGTCGGTTACATCATATGCGATATGGTGTATTCCTTCACCTTTTTTCTCAATAAACTTTCCAATTGGACTGCTGGGGTTAGTCGCCTCTAACAGTTCAATTTTACTCTCTCCTATTTGAAAAAACATGGTGGATACTCCTTCACTTTCTACAGCTTCTGTTTTGTAAGAGGGTTTGCCTAAAAGCTTCTCGTACATTATAGCTGACTCTTCAATACTTTTTACTGCAATCCCTAAGTGCTCTATCTTATTTAACATATCAATTGGCATAAAAAAACCACGCTGTTAACGAGCGTGGTTTTAATTTTATTTTTTTATTCTACTTAAACTGCACTGTTTTAGTATCATTATCAAAACTAATATAATAAGTTCCCTTTTCTAACGTGCTTATATCAGCACTTCTACCAAAACCTCGTTTAACAATTGTACCGAACCTATCGTAAATCTCATACATTGTTTCTCCTCCTATAAAGTTTACCGTCCCTTTAAATTTATCTCCGTCAATAGTTACAGCAGGTGAAGACGAAGTATATTTGGCTGACTTCGTATATCTTGGTTTTCCGGTATAATCAATTTGTTTTGCTCTAAACGTGTTCTCTCCACTGTGAGGTGTAATTTTAAATTCGTAGTTGTGTACACCTGGTGTTCCGTTTCCACTAACCTCTCCAACTTTTACCCATTTGTTCCATCTAAACTGCTCTACAATGTAGTCTAACTTCCCGTTCTCGTTATCAACTGTCCAACCAAAAACCCCATCCTTATTCACAGTTGCCTTAGAATTATTAAATGTACTTTTTGGTTTAAGCACTTCAGAATTTAAAACTTCAGGTGCACAATCGTCTTTGTGTTTTATGTTTACAATAACCTTATCACCTATTTTTAAGCCCTGGTTACCAAAATCTATTTCAAAAGCAGATTGATTCACCTCATCTGGAGATAATTTGCCATTAATTGTTACCTCAAAGACACAGAAACCTACTCCCGCTCCTCCAAATGGGTTTTTCACGAAAATGTTCTTTCCCATGTAATTGCCTTCTAATACAATTACACCGGCATTTGCTACGCCACAAACACCTAACAATATGGTGAATATAAAAAGTTTAATTTGTTTCGTCATACCTTTTTTATCTTATAATTCCGACTACTAGCCGTCTAAATTAACACGTTAATCTTAAACAAATAAGGTTTTACGCTCTAAAATACCTCACTAAATTAATAATTTTTATACGATGCTGTAAATATCGTACCAATTTACTTTTTTGAAGCAGCTAACTTATCTTTCAATTCTCCAATTCGTTTTTCTTTCTCAGGTTGTCTTCTAGCCTGCGATGACTTGGTAAAGTATTTATGCCCACTTAAAAAGCCAATGTTCATTTCTACCCATTGCATTGGATTATCTTCCAATTTTCCAAATTCAATTAACTCTTGTCGCAATGTCTCTGCAATTGAATAGAAGTCTTGGCGCCCTAAATAATCTAAATCAGAGTCACACATTATTTGTTCTAAGTGATTTTTTGGATTTTGAGGCATTTTTGTTGCTTCAATTAATTCAATGACCTGTTGGATTTGCTCTTCAGTATAACCAAAATTGGGCAGCATTTCTTTAGCAAGGTTAGCACCGATGGGTTCATTACTCTCATAAGAGTCAATAAAACCTGCGTCATGATACAAAGCTGCTGTCTTTAGTAGGTATAACTCTTCCCCTTTCACCCCTTCCCAAATGGCCAAGCGTTCTACTGCTTCACAAACATCTTTTGTATGGTGTATTCCGTGGTAGTGAAGACCTTGAGGAAGATCTCCTGCTAAACGCTTAATGATATACTTCTCGGCATTTTTATAATTAATGTTGCTATACAACTTCAAATTTACATAGTGCCAAAATGCCTCATTTGGAGTTATTTTATCTTCATTTTCTGATAATTCTTCCTTAACCCCATGTACAAAGTACATGTCTATTCCCCCCTTATTTTTCGCCTTAACTTTGCCTCTATACTCTGTTATAAAAAACTCGGAGATAGCTTCGTAAGTTGTTTCAGAAACATTCACCTTTCCAACCTCTCCACTAGATTCCATATGTGCTGCCACGTTCACCGTATCTCCCCAGATGTCATAGGCAAAACGCTTAATACCTACAACTCCTGCAATCAACGCACCTGAATGTAGTCCAATTCGCAAATCCCATCCCTTCTGCCCAAGCGCTTCTTTTTGGCTTTTGATTTCTTGCATTGCTCGTTGAATTTCTAGAGCTGCTAGCGTTGTATCAATGGCATTACTTTTATTTCGAATTGGAACTCCCCCGGCAGCCATATAGGCATCCCCAATAGTTTTAATTTTCTCTACGTTGTATTTGTTAACAATCTCGTCGAACTTAATGAAGTAACTGTCAAGCTCTGCTACTAAATCTTCAGGCTTATAAAGCTCAGCCCACTTAGTAAACCCTTCAAAGTCGGTAAACATTACTGTTGAAGATCTGTATTTTCTAGCTTTTGCTTTTCCCTTGTTCTTCAGCTCATCTGCCATTTCTCTTGGCAAAATGTTAAGTAGCAATTTTTCTGTTTTAGCCTTTTCCTGCTCCAACATTCTTTTTTGCTTCTCAACTTGCTCCTTTTGCTTAATAATTTCTATGGTTCGTTGTTTTACCTGAAATTCTAATAGGTCTTTTTGCTTTTGAACCCTTATAATTCTGTTCTTGTATAAGAGGTAAAGCCCAAATATTAAAACGCATAATATTATAATACTCAACCAAATTGAAGGAACACTTAATGCAGTATCAATCATCATCTCAATCATTCAATTTTTATCAATTTCACAACCGTTCGCCTATTTAATGCGTGATCTGAATTAGTACAGCGTTTTGTTTCACAATCAACCACAGGGTTTAACTCAACGTAATAGTTTCCAATTAGGTCTTCTTGTCTAAGCCCAGTTGAAATCAAATAACTGATAACATTTTCTGTTCTTTGTCTTGAAAGCTTTTTATTATAATCTGTAGAGCCTCTCTTATCTGTATATGAATGCACCTCAACTTTAAATGGCTGTCCTCTAATCAAGTCAGAAAATCTTTGCATTTTAATTTTAGCATCCGAATTTAACTGTACTGTATCAAACCGGTAATACACTGTAAATTCATCTAATTCAACTTTTTTCTTGTCGAAATAAATAACTTGATGATGATCAATTTCTTCTTCTAATAAAATGACATGCTCATCAACTCCTAATTTTCTATACTTAAATCTTCCATTTGAGTTTTTAATTGTTTTCTCTAGAACATTTTCATTCTCATCCAATGTAATTAACTGAAAATCCTCTAGATGGTGTTCGATTTTAAAATAATAGTTTTCATCGGGATTTAGTTTTTTAAAGCTAAATTTTCCATTTGTATCTGTAAATGCAGTTCCTACAACTTCTCCAGCCTCATTGTACACATATACCTCCATTCCTGCTTTAAAATCTCCTGGAAGCTTTTGATATACTTGTCCAAAAATTTCTTGTGTCCTGTTGTTTTCTATTAACTGGGTATCATCAAGTGTAAGCGCTTCAAAATTGGCAACTTGATAAGTCAACTTCTTGTAAGTGAAATTACCTTTGTCATTTATAACAGCCTCTTCTATAACTAAATTGTCAGCGTCTATAAGGGCTAAGTTCATATCTTTTGATTCACTAAGCTTGAAACTATAATTCCTATCTGGGTTTAACTTCTCGAAATTGAAATAACCCTTAGTGTCGGTGTACATCGAATCTACAATTTTCCCTCCTTCATCAAGCAAGTAAACTTTCATACTATCACCACTTAAGTCCCGTTATAATGTATAGAAGTAGAAAAAATATTTAATATAATTTAACATACAAAACTAAGCAAATGCTTGTAAATCGGTCAATTTCTTGTATACACCGAATTTATTAATCAATTCATCGTGATTTCCTTGCTCCACAATCCTTCCATCTTGGATCACGACAATCAAGTCCGCATTTTGAATAGTTGACAATCGGTGAGCAATAACAATAGATGTTCTATTCTCCATTAATTTAAATAAAGCTTCTTGAACCAGTTTTTCTGATTCAGTATCGAGCGCCGATGTAGCCTCATCTAAAATCATAATTGGAGGGTTCTTTAAAACAGCACGCGCAATACTTAACCGTTGCTTTTGTCCACCGGAAAGTTTACCTCCTCCATCGCCAATGTTTGTATGATACCCTTCCGGGAGTTTTTCTATAAACTCGTGGGCATTTGCAATTTTTGCTGCTTCTACCACTTTCTCCATAGATGGGTTTTCTACCCCTAAAGCTATGTTGTTAAAAACACTGTCGTTAAATAAAATTGATTGTTGCGATACAATGCCCATTAACCCCCTCAGGTCTTTCAATTTTATATCTCTAATATCTTCGCCATCAATTGTTATTCGACCTAATTTGGCATCATAAAACCGTGGAAGCAAATCGGCCATAGTAGACTTTCCTCCTCCTGACGGGCCGACAAGCGCTACCATTTTACCTTTCAAAACACTCAAATTTATTGAAGATAGAACTTCTTCCTTCCCATATGCGAAGCTCAAATTTTCGTATTTCAACTCTTTTTCAAAGGTGTTTTTAGAATGAGCGTTCTCTTTATCGAAGATCTTATTATCTGCCTCTAAAACAGCGTCTATTCGCTCTGTAGATGCTGCACCTTTTTGAATGTTGTAATAGGCCGTTGACAGGGATTTTGCCGGATTTAAAAGTTGAGAAAACATAGTAATGTATGCGATGAAATCTTCACCATCAAAATTCATTGCGGGATCTACAACCATGGAACCTCCAAACCAGAGGAGCGTAACCATTACTAATGAACCTAAAAATTCACTCATTGGAGAAGCTAAGTCACGTTTACGAAACATGCTAAGCATTGTATTTCTATAAATCTCATTTTGACCGCCAAAGCGATTGTTCGCTTCTTTTTCGGCATTAAAGGCCTTTATAATTCGCAGTCCTGTAAGCGTCTCTTCCACGTTTGACAACAACTCACCCATTCTTATTTGCAACTTAGCAGAAGTTCTTTTTAAACTTTTCCCGATTCTACCAATAATTAACCCACTTATTGGCAATAGGATAAATGAAAAAATAGTAAGCTCAGGACTAATACTAACCATGAACACCAATGAAAGAATAATGGAAATGGGATCTCTAAAAAGCATCTCCAACGAATTCATTATTGACCATTCAACCTCTTGAACGTCTCCCGTAATTCTGCTAATGATGTCTCCCTTCTTTTCCTCTGAATAAAAAGAAAGGGGAAGAACTAATATTTTAGCATAAATATCAGACCTAATGTCTCTAACCACTCCGCTTCGAATATAGGCAAGAAAGAACTTCGCCAAATAGCGAAATAGATTTTTTGCAAAAAACAAAACCGCTACGGCAATGCATAAATAATACAATGCTCCCATCAAGCCGTTTGCTTCAATGTGCGGTGTCATCTGGTAATTAATTGTGTCAGATACATAGTCAGATGTCCATGAAAACTCGGGTTCTTCAGAAACTGGTTCCGTTTTTCCAAAAAGTAATTGCAAAAATGGAATTAACACCAACAGAGACAGAAGGTGAAAAATAACCGAGAAAACATTGGAAAGAACACTTAAAAATGCAAATAACTTATACGGCTTTATATACCGTAAAATTTTCTTTAAACTCTTCATTTAAATTATTTAAATATCTAAAACCTTCCAGTTCTTAAAAGGGAAAAAATGCTTGCCTGCATTTAAGTTTCGTTCAGCCCATGAAATAACTCTATACTTCAATTTCTCATGTTTGAATAAAGGGCGGTTTGGTTTTTTACTAGTTGTATAGTTCAACGAGGATGCCCAAGAGAAATCTTTCATTTTGTCGGCCATAACTGCCGGATGAGTATCCTTAAACTTTAACATACTTTTTAAGGGACCGTAGTCAAACTCCTCGTCTCTCTCTTTGTAAAGACTCTCTGCCTTTTTGTCTCCTTTATGTATGCTATCTAACGCTTTTTTCTTACTCTGCATATATTTTGGTGGTCGAACCCACCCATAATGATAAATGTATGCGTCTACAGTTGCCACTTTTAACAATTGCGTACCCTCACTTTTTCGATAGCTTTTCCCATCAAAATTGGGAATCCGTCTGAATGACTGAGCGGACTCAAATGAATGTATGTCTGGATGATTTCGAACAATTCTAATTTCATTTTGATACCAACCATGATGGTTAATATAATGATTGTAATCACCAAAAAAATGCTTGTATTTGAAGAGTAACCCTTCCACTTCCTTGCGATTTAATAATTCCTCACACCTTTTTTGAATAACCGGCAAATATTTTTCATGCACCACCTCATCTGCTTGCACGTAAAACAACCAATCTCCGGTGCAATGAGAAATAGCGATGTCTGTTTGATGCGCATTCTCCATCCCATTTGGAAACTTTTCAGTATCCCACTCAGTGTGAATAATCTTCAACTTAGGGGAATCAATACTTTGAAGAATTTCTAAGGTATTATCGTCCTCGTCACCTTTCCCTAAAATGAAAACAAACTCATCGCATATAGGTAAAATAGACAAAATTGATTCTTTAATTGGATAATATAATTTAGAAGTATTTCTGCCGAAACTGAATCCGCTAATTTTCATATGAACAAAGAATTTATGCGAAATTAGTCAATTTAGCAAGCAATGCCGAAGGTGGCCTTAATAGCGTTTTGAATTATTAACTTTGCACCCAATATGGAAAGCATTAGACAACAAAAAGTTTCTCGCCTTTTACAGCGCGAAATTGGAGACATTTTTACGAAGAAAGAGGTCAACCTAGCGGTTAATCTGATGATTTCGGTTACACAAGTGCGGGTAAGTCCTGATTTGGGTATTGCTAAAAGTTACTTAAGCCTTTTCCCTTCTAACAACCGAGAAGAAGTGATTACTGAAATAAGAAAGCATGCCAAAGAAATTCGATACATTCTTGGTAAAAAAGTAGGAAAGCAATTACGCCACATCCCTGATTTACAGTTTTATTTAGATGACTCTTTCGACTACGCAGAAAAGATAGATAAGCTTTTAAAGTAGCATTTTGAATTTACCCTTTTACATAGCTAAGCGGTATCTTGTTGCCAAAAAATCGCAAAACGCTATTAACATTATTTCTTGGATTTCTGTTTTTAGTGTTGCTATTGGAACGTTCGCTTTGGTAGTCGTACTTTCAGCATTTAATGGACTTGAAAAACTGGTGGAGTCGCTTTTTGAGTCATTTGATGCTGATGTTCGTGTTGAAGTTAAAGAAGGAAAAACATTTCACTCCAATGCCGTTAATTACGAGGACCTTGCTAATATTTCTGGTGTAAAAAACTACACAAGAGTGTTAAAAGAAGTTTGCGGAGTTAAATACAAAAACCAACAAACCATAGTTCAGATTAAAGGAGTTGACCAAAGCTACCTCGAAATGAGCAAAATTGACAGCAACATTGTTGAAGGTAGAACAGTTTTGCAACAGGACAACATCAATTACGCTATTGTTGGATACGGCATATCATTGCACTTAAACCTGAATGTTGAAAATGGCGTAGAAAACTTAACCGTTTACGCACCTAAACGAAGTAAAATCTCAACGCTGAACGCAATGAATTCTGTTTATCGAAAGCAGATTTCTCCAGCTGGAATTTTTTATTTAAGTCCGGAGTATGATAATAAATACGTAATTACTTCTTTGGATTTTGCTCAAGACTTGTTGGAGTACGACGATGAAATTAGTTCTATCGAAATATCAGCTAAAAAAGATGCAGATTTAGAACAATTAGCTGACGAGTTAACTCACTTTTTCGGCGATGACTTTAACGTTAAGTCGCGTTTGGAGTTTAACCAATTGCTTTACAAAACCAACAAGACAGAAAAATGGGTGACTTTTTTAATTCTTGTTTTCATTTTAATGATTGCAGCATTTAACATACTTAGCTCACTTAGTATGCTTATTATCGACAAAAAGAAAGATATTAACACGTTAACTCACCTTGGAGCAAGTAAAAAACTGATTAGAAGTATCTTCTTTCTAGAAGGAATATTGATCAACTTAACTGGAGCTTTTTCAGGACTGATCTTAGGCGTGGTAGTATGTTTACTACAAGAACATGTTGGACTAATTAGATTAGAAGGAGGAATTGTAGATTATTATCCTGTTAGCCTAAACCCTGTAGAGTTAATTTACATTATTATAACAGTAGTTGTAATTGGTTTTTTAACTTCTTGGTATCCTGTCAGAAACTTAACGAAAGTCTAATTTCAAATGATAGTTAGAGGGGCCAAGAAGGTCTAATTGTTTTATAAATTAAATAACAATTAAAACCTTACAGCTACACCAACGCCATTTCCTCTCCGTTATAGGTTGCTTTAATTTCTTCAAACACCTCTTTAATAACCTCATACGTATCTTGAGTTACTAATTTCATGCGATGCTCTTTGAAGTTGGGAATTCCTTTAAAGTAATTGGTATAATGTCTGCGCATTTCATTTATGCCAACCTTTTCGCCTTTCCATTTTACAGACATTTCCAAATGGCGTTCTGCAGCAAGTATTCTTTCTGCCATTGATGGAGGTGCCAATAACTCTCCTGTGGCAAAATAATGCTTTATTTCTCTAAAAATCCAAGGATAACCAATACTCGCTCGACCAATCATAACACCATCCACTCCGTATTTTTGGCGTTTCTCCATGGCAATTTCAGGCGAAAATACATCTCCATTCCCAAATACAGGAATATGCATTCTTGGGTTCTCCTTTACTGCACGAATTAAGCCCCAGTCAGCCTCGCCTTTATACATTTGCTTTCTCGTTCTTCCATGAATAGATATTGCCTGAATTCCAACATCCTGAAGTCGTTCTGCCACCTCAACAATGTATTTGGTATCCTCATCCCATCCCAACCTTGTCTTAACGGTAACCGGCAAACTAGTAGACTTTACTATTTCTGCCGTCATTTTTACCATTTTTGGAATGTCTTGTAAAATCCCCGCCCCGGCACCTTTACAGGCCACCTTTTTTACCGGGCAGCCATAGTTGATATCGATGATATCAGGATTAGCCTTTTCGGTAACTTCCGTAGCCAGCTTCATCGACTCAATATCATTCCCAAATATTTGTATACCAATTGGCCTCTCATATTCGAAAATATCAAGCTTTTGAACACTCTTTACCGCATCTCTAATTAATCCCTCTGAAGATATAAATTCAGTATACATTAAATCTGCCCCTTGCTCTTTACAAAGTGCACGAAAAGGTGGGTCACTCACATCCTCCATGGGAGCGAGTAGTAAAGGGAATTCCCCAAGGTCTATATTTCCTATCTTTGGCAAAAAATGATATTTTCTACAAAGTTAACCAATAAAACCCTTTAACAATTGAGCTCACTCGATAGCAAGTTTTTTAAACTTCTTGTTTACTTAGCGGTTACTTTACTCTTCGGATTCATTTTCTCCGTTCTCTCATTTGCTCTGCTTAGCGCAATAAGCGGAAATTCTTTTGGAGAAGTTTCAACTATGCTAAACAACTTAGATATTGAGCAAAACATTACATTAACTAAAGTTTTTCTTTTTCTCAATAGTTTTGGACTGTTCGTTCTTCCACCAATTATATATTGCTATATTTTAAAACAACCAATTCTCTCATTTTTTAAATTGAATGAGCTTAAAACAATTCAATTACTTCCTGTTTTGTTTTTGTTGTTTGTATTACTTCTTCCCATTTTAAATTTTACGGTAGAATGGAATAAGCTATTGGAACTGCCAAAGTGGATGCAAGGGCTTGAGCATTGGATGAGAACTGCAGAAGACAGCGCTGCAATTAAAACCCAGGCTTTATTGAAATTGAATTCCTACAACGACCTAATTATAAACGTTCTATTAATTGGTGTTTTGCCTGCTGTTGGTGAAGAATTAGCTTTTCGAGGTGTTTTACAACAAACATTGATTGGAAAAAATAGCAACCCACATTGGGGTATTTGGGGAGCCGCTTTTATTTTCAGTTTTATTCATTTCCAATTTTTTGGATTTTTACCTCGACTACTTCTTGGAGCTTTTTTTGGCTATCTTTTTTATTGGTCGAAGAGTTTATGGCTTCCAATTTTAGGGCATTTTATAAACAATACCAGTGCTGTATTGATTGCATTTTACTTGAAAGAAAATGGAATAGAAGAAAAGTTGGAACGGGTTGGTACAACACAAGAAACAAATTACTTTCTCATTGTTTCATTGGTATTATTTAGCGGCCTGCTTTATTACTTTAAAAAACAGTGTGACCGAATTTTAAGCTAATTGGACTTAGCCCTGCTCCACATGAACACCTTGTCATTGTTTGCAAACTCATCTAAATCTTTGGTGCATAGAATTGCAATAATATCAAACAGCGGCAGCAAACCAAAACCGCCTCCGAGCGTAAGAGAGTAGACGACAGGAACATTTTCTTTTGTACCAAGATAAATTCGATGAACTCCAAAGTGACCTAGGAAAATAGCTAAAAGCACAGCTTTTAACTTTCTATACTTGGGTATTACAACACTGGTTTCATCATTCTCAAAAGCTACTTGCTCAAACCGATTTAGAAACTCAACAGGTTGTAAAATAGAAATATCTACTACCTCAGTCGAAGCGTCTGAAGTAGTAGATATTCCAAAAAATAATATTACTAAGAAATAGTAAAACTTACTTTGCATTGTTCATGTGCTCAGCAACTCTATTCCAATCTACTACATTAAAAAAAGCTTCAATGTAGTCAGGTCTTCTATTTTGATAATTTAAATAATAAGCATGCTCCCAAACATCAATTCCTAAAATTGGTGTTCCGCCACAACCTGCGCCCATTAAAGGGTTATCTTGGTTTGGTGTTGAACATACTTCAAGTTTTCCATCGGTTACACATAACCAAGCCCAACCAGAACCGAATTGTGTTGCAGCTGCGTTGCTAAATGTTGTCTTAAACTCTTCAAAAGAGCCAAATGCTTCGTTAATCTTATCTGCTAACTCTCCTGTTGGAGCACCTCCGCCATTTGGAGACATGATATCCCAGAATAATGTGTGGTTGTAAAATCCGCCACCGTTATTTCGAACAGCTGCCGACAAGTTTCCAGAAGAAAGTATTTCTTCAATTGATTTCCCTTCGTCAGAAGTACCTTCAATTGCTGCGTTTAATTTCGATGTATATCCTGCATGGTGCTTAGAATGATGTATTTCCATTGTTCTAGCATCGATATGCGGTTCTAGAGCACCGTAGTTATAATTTAATTTTGGTAATTCAAAAGCCATAATATTTTGTTTTAGGTTTAATTTACATTTCAAAGGTATTAATCTTTGTACTATAAAAAAGACAAGTAAACACTAAACTTGTTTTAAATTTCATTAATAATTATCTACATTTGTCGCTAATTATCAACACACATAAAATGAGAAAATTTTTAACTTTATTTGCTGTAGCTGTTTTATTTTCAGCTGTAGCTTGCGGCGACGCTAAAAAAGAAACTTCTGATGTAGAAGAAGAAGGACAAGAAATGATGGATGAAATGAATTCAACCATGGAAGAAGTTACCGAAGCAACTGAAGAAGCTGCTGAAGATGGTGCAGAAACTATGGAAGAAGTTGCTGATTCTGTTAAAAGTGCTGCAACTGAAGCAGGCGAAGCTATGGAAGAAGCTGCAGGTGATGCCGCTGACAAAATGGAAGAGGCTGCTGACAAAGTAGAAGAGTCTGTAAATTAATCAAGATTACGCTTAACAAAAGACCTCCAAGTTCATCATTTTTAGTGGTGGCTTTGGAGGTTTTTTTATGTTAAATTTATCGGATGAATAAGTTTTTTGTAGTTGCCTTACTTGCGTTAAGTAAGATCTGTTTTGCTCAAATTACCTCTGGTCCTATGCTTGGGCACATTACCACCATGGATGCCAAAATTTGGTTGCAAACTGAATCACCTAGCGAACTCACTGTTAGTTATTGGTCTGAATCAGTAAAAACTAAAAATATTGTTTTAGCTACTTCTGCTGAAACGTGGAACACAGCAACGATTCAAGTTGAGAACTTAACACCAAACACTGTATACAGTTATACCATTCAATCAAAAGGTGACGTACTTTTTAAAGGCTCGTTCAAAACATTAGACCTTTTAAATACTAAAAACCTCTCTAATTTTTGTTTTGCCTTTGGAAGTTGCACCTATATTAATGAAACTGAATACGACCGAGAAGGGGAACCTTTTGGTCGAGCCCTCAACATTATAAAAAGCATTGAACGCAAAGAGCCAAACTTTATGTTGTGGCTAGGCGATAACATATACCTTCGGAAAGGAGAGTGGACTTCTAAAACAGGAATTTATAGGCGTTACACCCAATTTAAATCCCAACATGAATTACAATCATTTTGGCAAAATACAACACATTATGCCATTTGGGATGACCATGATTTTGGTCCAAACGACGCTGATCGAAGTTTTATTAATAAGGATTTAACATTACAAGCATTTAAAGACTTTTGGGCGAACCCAAGCTATGGAATTAATGGCGACCAGGGAATTACAACAAGTTTCACCTATCAAGATATTGAATTCTTTTTATTGGATAACAGATACTTTAGAAGTCCGAATGAAAGAAAAACTGGGGATAGAGAAATTCTAGGACCCGACCAAATAGAATGGCTAATTGACGCTCTGGTAAACAGTAAGGCCAGTTTTAAATTTATTGTAGTTGGCGGTCAGGTGCTAAGCGACGCTGCAGTGTATGAGAATCATGCAACTTACCATGAAGAACGAAACAAGCTTTTAGAACTAATTGAAAAAGAAGAAATAAAAAACATTGTATTTCTCACCGGAGATCGGCATAAAACAGAGTTAAGTGAACTACAACTTAAAAATGGCACAACCTTGTACGATTTCACCTCTTCTCCCTTGGCTTCAAAGGCATTTGATTCAGAAAACGAAGGAAACAACAATCAAGTAAAAGGAACACACGTGGCAACTCAAAACTTTGGCACTATATCTGTCTCCGGAGATTATCAGAACAGAAAACTTGTATTAAAAACTTTCGATGCAAAAGGAACACTTTTGTGGGAAAGAGAGATCCCAAAACAATAACACTCAAACTATATTTTTAAGCTTACTCTTTAACTATTTCATTATGAATATCAAAATTGCTTGCGTTGCTTTAGCCTCATCCGTTATCTTGTCTTGCGGAACTGTAAATGAAATTATGAAAGGTGTGGAAGATGTTTTAAACGAAACTGGAACAACAAGTTCTATTCCTTCTAATATTGAAATTGGAAATGGCCTAAAAGAGGCGTTAGTAAAGGGCACAAATATTGGGGTATCTAGTCTTTCAGCAGCCGGTGGCTACTTAAATAACCCTCAGTTTAAAATTCCTTTTCCAAAAGATGCTCAAAAAATAGAGACTACTTTACGTGATTTAGGAATGGGGAATCAAGTTGATAAAGTGATCGAGTCGCTTAACCGAGCCGCTGAAGATGCAGTGAGTGAAGCAAAACCACTCTTTGTAAATGCCATCAACAAATGACGTTTGCCGATGTAAAAAACGTACTAATGGGCGATGACATGGCGGCTACCAACTACCTTAAAAGTAAAACTACCACGCAATTACAAGCTGCATTCCAACCGAAAATACAAGCATCTTTAAATAAAGTAAATGCAACTAAATATTGGACTGACTTAGTAAATACCTACAATAAAATTCCATTGGTAACCAAACTAAACCCTGACTTAGACGCTTTCGTGACAGAACAGGCGATACAAGGGTTGTTTACTAAAATTTCACAACAAGAAGCTGCTATTAGAGCTAACCCGGTAGAAAGAACAACAGGCTTATTGCAAAAGGTATTTGGCTATGCCGACACACAGAGGTAGACTCAAATCTCTAACAGCTTTATTGATTCTAATGTGCTTTTATTTAAGAGAATACTGGTTTCTTTGAATGAAGGAGTTCCGAAAGGAATTTCCTTCATTTTAGTAAAACCAAACGGCTCTTTAGGAATGCCAATCATGGTTTTATCCATAATACCATTCAAATTTTTATCATGCATTAAGGTTACTGCATATTCACCTTTCGGAAAATCTCCTAGGTTTATAATCATGACCTCTTGATCTACTTTAACCGAATAACTTTTTAGAGCCTTCTTACCTTCTTCGGGATAACCATCTTCGGAATTAAACAACAGAATACCTAAATTCCCTTTGACTTCGGTTATCCCCTCAACTTTTATTGATAAGTTGTGAATTTCCGTTGGAACAGAGAATACAAATAGGCCTGAAACCAACAGCATTAAAACTATTTTCATCATAAATGATTTTAATCAAAAATAGTTCCAAAACTTGGAAAGTATCAACTAAAAAATTTGCTATTCCATTCTTGATCACTAAAATTTTCACGAACCATGAAGATGAGCATGCAAGCAATGCCGCAAATTGCTATAAAACTATGAACAAACAAAAAGATGAAAACATCGATACTAGCAGTTGGTATTGCTAATGAAAATAAAAAGGCCACAACCATTAATGACCAAAACATCGACATAAAGCTTCGCAGAGGGGCTGCCAAAATAGACCGGAAACGATTCAACTCTCCACCCCACTTGTGAATGAAGTAAAATTTATCGTTTGACAACTGCAAGAATAACAGCGGGTCTGCATCTTTATCCTCCAGCTGAAATAATTTTTTCGGAGCTACTATCTTAAAGCCGTCAATTGGTTGTCCCAATTCTTTTTCTAACGCCTTTATCTTTAATATGGCTTCTGTTGGAATTTCACCAATAAATGCTTTTGAATCTAAAAATCGCAATCTGTATTTAATACAAATTTGCTTGATTTCATCTATTGAATAAATGTTCTCCGGATTCAGTTTAGAAAAATCATAGACCGGTCTGTCATTGTTATTACCTTGTAATTTGTCTACAATTTTTGCCTCCTTTTGAAGATCTTCGTTTAAAATGCTGTGAACTTCGTCTAAAATGTCAACTTTAGATTTCTTTTTGATTTTCTGAAGTTCTTCGTGTAAATCAACCGTGTTAAAATTCATCTTTTTATCTTTAAAAAGTTATTGAACTTAAATTATTCGGCAACATAGCCAATCTGGTTTGGTCGACTTTGTTTGAGGATTATAAAATTAACCAACAAAAGCGAATGATGTTTTGCTGATACTAAAATTATTTGGCCTCCTGTTCTATGTAAGCTCGTAAATCTTCTAATTGTTGGTCGCTCATTCGCTCTTTCGGATATAAAGGCATGTAACGTGGTTTCCCTTGACCTGCATAGGTTCCTTTGCGAACAATATCGTATAAATTATAATCGGTTTTTTTGCCAATGCTGCGCTTAAATTTTTGGAAATCTAGTTTCGAGTTGGTGAACGCAATTCCTGAAATACCGCCATCTTGGTGGCAGGACATGCAACTTAATTCATACACTTTTTTACCGTTGATAGGATCGCCTGTAATTCCCTCAAAACCTAAATCTTGCCGCTGAGGCGATTCTCCAAATGTAGCTGGAGGTTTTACGGCAAATTTGGATTTTAGCAACGAAATAGCCTCCCTCTTATTCTCTTCGTCTTGAATTGATTTCAATTCTTTTTCGCTTAATTTGAGGTCTTTAATTTTTAACTGATTGTTCCAAAAATAAGCTAGAATCGCTTCTAATTCCCAATCTTCTAAATATCGACCCGAAGAACAAATTTTAGCACACAGTTGGGTAGATTCAGCTAAGCTATTCCTAGCAGGTTTTACTAAATCGCCATATTTTTTTTCATAATCATCGTTATACCAGCTTTCGCGATTAGCGATACCGTAGAAGGTGCTTCCTTGTAAAAACTTTAGCCCATTTTTTTCGGCATAATCTAGCCTCACCTGAGGGTCAAACGAGCTAACAATCGGGTCCTCCTTTACCGGACTGTGGCAAGAAGTACACGTATAAAACCGGCTAATGTATTTCGACTTTTTACCATTTGCATCAGGAAACTGATTTGGCAAGGCAAAATAATACTCCGCTTTAAAGCTCAACATCTGAGTTAAGCGCACTCTGCCGGCAGAACCAATAGAAAAAATATCGTTATCCATTTCGCTAGTCGGTGTTAAGTTTCTGTGCAAAAATGTTGGCATTACTTGAATTGAGAGTCTTTCTCCAAACTTTTTAGCAACCAAAAGTTGATGGGAGAAGGACCAACGTAGTTTTCCACTAATTCCAACAAGTCCATAAGGTTCTTTTAACGTATTATAGTCAGACGTGCTTAACCATGTAAGGGTAATTGGAGAACCCCCTTCTGTTTTTTGAGACAACACTTTAAACTTTACAAAACCATCTACAGTCTTTTGGAAAGAGCTACGGCCAATTCCTACTGTCAATCTGTTTGTTAAACCATAGTCAAATCCTATTCTTATATTAGATTCGTCTAATCCGCAAAGCTCATATAACCCACCGTTAATCATTCCAAAGCGGTGCGCAATAATAAAGGTCTTAGAGCCTTCTTTATTTGTTTCTACGGAATGCCCATTCACCACACGTATATCGTCAAAAGTTTCGCTTACCTGTTCTTGTGCAAATGTGGAAAGTGAAAGCCCAAGTAGCAGGGCAAGTATGTTTTTTCTCATTACCTAGTTGTTTAATGCTCCCTCGTTAATCCAAGTTTGAATTAAATCTTTTTGGTTTTGCGGTAGAGGTCCGTTTTGAGGCATACTTCCAGATTGGACGTTTGAATTTACTCTTGATTTATTCTGCTCTATTTGCGTGTAATTTTCTAAGGTGGGAAAGTTGAAATTTGCCGCGTGGCAACCAGAGATAGCGCACTTTGTTTCGATTAAAGGTTTTATATCTCTTGCAAAAGAAACGGTTGGACCTGTTGCTGTGGTGTCGGTACCGGTAGTTTCCGTACCTGTGGTATCGTTGGGCATTACGACTGGCTGATTTACAGGAGTTGGTCGCAAATCATCCACACTCTCAGATTCACATGCAATTAATACAAAAACGGAAAAAGAACTATCAGGTATTTCATAATTATTAAATATTCAATGTATAAATATAGTGAATTGTATTGGTTGTTATCCGCGCTCTAAGGTAATTACACTAATTTCAGGAAGAATTCCAACTCGCCCTGGATAGCCAATATAACCGAACCCTCTATTTACGTACAAATACTGTTGGTTGGATGTATACAACCCTGCCCACTCATCGTAAACATATTGAACAGGACTCCATTTAAATCCAGGTATTTCTACTCCAAACTGCATTCCGTGGGTGTGCCCAGATAGGGTTAAATCAATGTTATTGTATTTTGGCAGAACCTCGGCCTGCCAGTGACTCGGGTCATGTGACAAGAGAATGTTAACAGAAGAGTCTGGTAGGTTTTTCATAGCCTGGTCTAATTTGCCATACTTGGGAAACCTAGCCTTTGCGCCCCAATTTTCTAATCCAATAATGTTGATCACCTCCCCTTCAATTGTTAAAGATTTGTGCTCGTTCATCATTAAATTCCAACCCATATTTTTGTGAATGATTGCCAAGTCTGCTAAGTTTTTTTGCTTTGCCACATCGCTCTCCCACTGCACATAATCTCCATAATCGTGATTGCCAAATACGGAATATACTCCCAACGGTGCATTTATTTTTGCAAAAACACTTCCCCACTCTTGCATTTCGGTTGCCTTGTTATTCACTAAGTCGCCGGTAAAAAATGCTACATCCACTTTTTCGTCTTGCAACATTTGAACCCCACCTTTAACTGCAGTTTTATTCCAAAAACTGCCGGAGTGAATATCAGATAACTGACCAATCCTCAACCCTTCCAGACCTTTCGGCAAGTCTTTTATTGGAAGCTTTATTCTTCTCACCCTATAATCGTGAGCGCCACTTATAATTCCCCAACTAAGCGAAACAACAGGAGCAGCTGCCAACACCAGCCCAGTTGTGGCAAGAAACTTAGAACGTGATATTCCTTCATTCGTATCATTATTTGAAACTTCTGAATTAGACAATTTGATGCCCACCCATCGAATAAATCGCTGAATATCATCGATGAAAACGAATAACCCTAAAACAACTTTGGCTAAAACATTGATAAAAACAAACGACATTAAGGCTGTTCTTGCATGCTTCGCAATACCGTCAGGGTTACCAAAATTGTAAACCAAAATGGCCAGTATAACCAAATAACTAATTGAAAAATAAATGATTTTTATTACCTTCTGAAATCCTGCAGATTGACCAGCTATGAGTGTTTTTATTGCCTGAAAAGCGTAATAATCTATCAATAAAAAAACGACAGAAAAAACGAAAACAAATAACATTCTATTCATAACAACAAAGGAAGCAGTTTAAATGCTTGTTTGTTTTGTAAGTTATTCTATTTTTGCCGAAAATTTATAAAAAACCAATCCTGTCCTAAATAAATTTTGAGCACAGAAACTTTAACCATTTTGCTAGTTTTCGAATAGTTTTATTGTATTAATGTATATCCGTAATTAGTCATAACCCTGTAATATTAGCAATGACAAGCCTGTCAAATAATTTTTCTCCAAAATACCTTCGATTTAGCTTGTAGCAAAATTCGTCTAAATATAGTTGCAAAT
>CAJQLW010000069.1 GCA_905479325.1 uncultured Flavobacteriales bacterium | reverse complement strand
ATTGTTACTTTTTAGTTTCACAATACTAAACTCGTAACATTGAATCTGATGTATATATAAATATCAAACAGCTAACAACAAGGTTCGCCTCTGCAGTACAGTCAGTTGAGGATAGTATGTATCTACCCAAATAAAAATTCAACAACCTTAAAAATTCACAATGAAGCATAAAACGACCATTTTTATTTTCTTAAGTCTACTTAGTAGCATTTGTTTTAGTCAATCTAAAACAGCAGAGGAATTTCAGGAGAAAATCAATGAAGAGTATGCAAGTGAGTCACATTCTCCACTAGAACCAAAAGCCCGTAAAAAATTTAAAGGTTTGCCTTTTTATAAAATAGATTCGGCCTATACGGTAACTGCGAAAATAATTCGAACGGTAGATTCAAAGCCATTTGAAATGCAAACCACCACCGACCGAAAACCTGAATATGTGGTGTTTGCCGTAGCAACTTTTGAAATTAAAGGCAAACCGTATAAATTGAATATTTACAAAAGTTACGAGCCGAGTAAACCAGAATATGAAGATTATTTGTTTTTGCCTTTTACCGACGAAACCTCCGGTAATAACAGTTATGCAGGCGGTCGTTTTATCGACTTGAGAATTCCCGAAGGAGATGAAATTGTGATAGACTTTAATCAGGCATACAACCCTTATTGCGCTTACAACTACAAATACAGTTGCCCCATTCCTCCAAGTGAAAATCATTTGCAAATTAGAATTGAGGCAGGAGTAAAATATAAAGCAAAAGACTAGCTTATTTCCGAACTTTGTGCGCATGGAAAGTGACTTGGACTTGCAACATTCAATTGATCGAGCTGTGGCCTTGCTTAACAGCGGAGAAGTGGTGGCAATACCAACTGAAACGGTTTATGGTTTAGGAGCGTCCATCAACTCGCCTGAGGCTATTGAGTATATCTTTGAATTAAAAGGAAGACCAAGAACCAACCCATTAATTGTACATGTAGCCAATCTTGAACAAGCTAAAAGCCTCTTTTCAAACTTTCCTGCTGAATTAGAAGTTTTAGCGAATCAGTTTTGGCCAGGCTCATTAACGCTTGTTCTACCCAAATCAAATAAGGTTAGCGATCAAATTACAGCAGGTAAAAACACAGTTGGTATTCGCGTACCAAATCACCCGATTTTATTGAAAGTGTTAGAACAAACTGGACCAATTGCAGCGCCAAGTGCCAACCCATTTGAACGCATTAGTCCAACCACCGCGCAACACGTTTCAAATTACTTTCCCAAAGGTTTAAAAATGGTGTTAGATGGTGGACCGTGCCAAGCAGGAATAGAGTCAACCATTGTTGGCTACGAAAACAGCCGGATTACAGTTTACAGACTTGGTGCCATTAGCATAGAGCAAATTGAAACCCTTGTAGGAAAAGTAGCATTGCACGATGGCACTAAAAGTAAAGTAGTTACACCGGGTATGTCAAAAAAACACTACGCCCCTCAAACAAAAACAATTGTAACAAAAAACATAACTGAGTTTATCGATAAACATCCTAATGCCAAAATAGGAACCATCAACTTTCAACATATTTCTGCTTCAAATGCTTTTATTCAGCTCGTTCTATCTACTAGCGGCGACTTAAAAGAAGCGGCAACAAACATCTATCAATTTCTCCACAAATTGGATGAATTGAAGTTGGATTACATTGTAATTGAACCTCTTCCTGATGTGGAACTTGGTAGATCAGTGAATGAACGTCTAAGCCGAGCTGTTCACTTATAACCGCATCGATTACAAAATTATCTTAATAAAATAGAACTGTCGCCGTAGCTTAAAAATCGAAAGTCGTTTTTTAGTGCGTAATCATATACTTTCAACCAATCTGGTCCTATCCATGCAGAAACCAACGCCAACAAAGTACTTTTGGGCTGATGGAAATTGGTGATTAATCCATTTATTGCTTTCCATTTGTAACCCGGCATAATAAACAATGCGGAGTGAAAATCAACTTTATCTTTTCCGGTTTTATCTAAAACGTGCAAAAGGTAATTACATGCCTCATTCCAATTCCAATCGCCTGCTAGCTTATATGCATCCTCCTGACTAACAAATAATTCATTCAAATTTTTCGTTTCGTGTATCTTTACTGCCAACCAGTACAAGCTTTCTAATGAGCGCAAGCTAGTAGTCCCTACGCAAACAATTTTATCTTGTTGATCAGCTAATTGCTGAATGGTATTTCGAGTAATTACAATGCGTTCTTGATGCATGTCATGGTCAACCAATTTGTCAGCTTTTACAGAACGGAAAGTTCCAGCACCAACAAATAACGTAAGGTATGCCAATTCGTGGCCACTATTTTGCAAATCTGTTAACTGACTGTCAACAAAGTGCAAGCCGGCTGTAGGAGCCGCCACGGCACCTTCATTCTTTGCATATACTGTTTGGTAATTCTCTTGGTCTGCTAGCTCCGTTTCTCGATTCAAATATGGAGGCAAAGGAATCTCTCCGGCTTCATGTAGTATGTCAGAAAACTCAACATTCCCATCCCATTCAAATCGAATTATTACATCGCTAAACCTTCTTTCAACGATACTTGCTTTTAAAATTGTTCCCGCTATAGATAATTCTAGGATTTCACCATCTTTAAACCGCTTTAAATTACCCACCATACATTGCCATTCGCATGCTGATTTTGAAGTTAACGCTTGTTCAACAGTTAATTTGAAAGGTTCCAAACAGAAAATCTCAATCTTTGCCCCTGTTTTGCGCTGAAAATAAAGGCGAGCAGCCAACACCTTCGTATCGTTAAATACCAAAACTGCATCCTTCGGCAGGTGCGATTTTAAGTTAGAAAATACATCTTCTCCGATCGTACCATTTGCATAGGTCAATAGTTTAGATGCATTTCTATTTGCTAATGGATATTTCGCGATTCGTTCTACAGGCAGATTATAATTAAAATGGTCTGAATGTAATTCCTCTCTATTCATGGCGATAAAGTTACGGCGCGCATAACAAACAAAGATTAAATGAAGTAAAAATTATTTCCATTTCGATACAGAAAAGCCCTCCTTTAACAATTAAAGTTTGATTTGTTATAACTTGAAATTAACACATGTTTTACTTCTGAAAGTCTGATTAATACCTACTTTTGCAACCCATTAAATAGAAAACATATGTTCAACCCATGGCACGATGTTAGCATCGGAAAAAATGCTCCCGAAACGGTAACAGGAATTATAGAAATTCCAAGAAACTGCAGAGCGAAGTATGAATTAGATAAAGATTCGGGATTGCTTATTTTAGATAGAGTGTTGTACTCTTCCATTAACTATCCTTCCAATTATGGTTTTATACCACAAACGTATTGCGACGATGGAGATCCTTTAGATATATTAGTTTTATCTCAAATTGATATTGTGCCAATGTGTTTGGTTGAGGCACGCCCAATAGGAGTTATGCGCATGTTAGACGAAGGGGAAAGCGACGATAAAATAATTGCTGTTGCTGTGAATGACATGAGCGTAGGTCACATGCAAGATGTTTCTGAATTGCCTGCTCATTCTATTTTAGAGTTGAGAAGTTTTTTCGAAGACTATAAAAAATTAGAAAACAAAGAAGTGATTGTAGAAGATTTTCAAGGGCATGAAATAGCGCGAGAAGTAATTGAGAAAAGCATAGTGGATTATAAGAACTTAATGGCTAAAAAAGCTTAATTAAATTTGAACAGTAAAAAGTTCTAACAAAAAAAGGGTCGCTAATTGCGACCCTTTTTTATTTGTGTTGTATTCTTATTATCCTCCGAAATCATCGAAAGATACATTTTCTTCTGGAACTCCCCAATCGTCACACATTTTTAGAACTGCTTGGTTCATCATTGGTGGACCACAGAAATAAAATTCTATGTCTTCGGGAGCATCATGTTTGGATAAGTAGTTATCGATTACAGATTGATGCACGAATCCTATGAATCCGTCGCCGTCATCTTCTAGGTCTTTCATCACTTTCCAATTGTCAACTTCCAATGGTTCAGAAAGAACCATGTAAAACTTAAAGTTAGGAAAATCCTTTTCTAGCGCTCTAAAATGGTCGATGTAGAATAGCTCTCTCTTTGAACGTCCACCATACCAGTAAGATACTTTTCTTCCCGATTTGACTGTTCTGAACAAATGATACAAGTGAGAACGCATAGGCGCCATCCCTGCTCCACCACCGATATACAACATTTCAGCATTCGTTTCCTTAATGAAGAATTCTCCGTAAGGTCCAGAAACTGTTACTTTGTCTCCTTTCTTCTGATTGTAGATGTATGAAGAAGCAACACCAGGGTTTACATTCATCCAACCATTCTTTTCTCTATCCCAAGGTGGAGTAGCAATACGAACGTTCAACATAATTCTTCTTCCTTCTGCAGGGTAAGAAGCCATTGAGTATGCTCTTTCTACTAGCTCGTTATTTTTCATTTGTAATGGCCACAAGTTAAACTTGTCCCACTCTGCTTTAAACTTATCAGGTTCTCCTGGGTGCTCTTCTGGATGAGCAGTAATGTCGATATCTTTAAAGTTTACAACACACTTTGGAATCTCAATCTGAATATAGCCACCAGCTTTATAATCCATGTCTTCCGGTAACTCAACAATGAATTCCTTAATGAAAGATGCAACAGAATAGTTAGATACAACAGTTGCCTCCCATTTTTTAATTCCAAATACTTCTTCAGGAACCTCTACCACCATATCTTCTTTTACCTTCACTTGGCAACCTAACCTCCAATTATCTGCAATCTCTTTTCTTGAAAAATAAGGTTTTTCCGTTGGAAGAATCTCTCCTCCACCACTAGTTACTTGGCATTTGCACATAGCGCAAGTTCCACCGCCACCACAGGCCGATGGCAAGAATATTTTCTCACTACTTAACGTAGAAAGCAATGTGCTACCTGCTTCTACTTGAACATTTTTCTCACCATTAATGGTTAATGTAACCGGACCAGAAGTAGTTAATTTGGCTTTTGCCCAAAGTAAAAGACTTACCAATAGTAGTACTACTAAAAGTACCACAACAACTGCTGCTCCTACTGTTACCGTATTTAATGCTAATATCATTTTCTTATTGTTCTTTAGTTACAATTCGATTCCCATAAAACTCATAAAGGCCATTCCCATTAATCCAGTAATGATAAATGTTATTCCCAATCCTCTTAATGGAGCAGGCACCCTAGAATATCTAATTTTCTCTCTAATTGCTGCAATTGCAACAATGGCTAAAAACCAACCCACACCTGATCCTAAACCAAACACAGTAGCTTCCGCAATGTTCGCATATTGTCTCTCTTGCATGAATAAGGATCCTCCCAAGATGGCACAGTTCACAGCAATCAGTGGTAAGAATATTCCCAACGCTCCGTAAAGTGCAGGTGCATACTTCTCAACAGCCATTTCAACTAACTGCACCATTGAGGCAATAACAGCGATGAACATAATAAAACTTAGAAAACTTAAATCTACCTCAGCAAATTCAGGATCTAACCATGCTAAAGCACCTTCTTTCAATACGTAATTCTCAAGCAAGTAGTTAATAGGAACCGTAATTCCTAAAACAAATATTACCGCAGCTCCTAAACCTACTCCAGTTTTAACTGTTTTCGAAACCGCCAAATAAGAGCACATTCCCAAGAAATAGGCGAAAACCATGTTGTCGATAAAAATCGACTTGATAAATATATTAACGTAATCCATTTCTCTTAGTTATTAATTTTCTTCAATTAGTTTAGTGTTTCTTGATCGTTGAATCCAGATGATAATTCCAACTGTGATTAACGCCATTGGAGGTAAAATCATTAAACCATTATTATAGTATCCAAAATCATAAAATGAATCAGGAATTACTTGAAATCCCCAAACTTTACCTGAACCGAACAATTCTCTAACAAATGCTACGGCTATTAAAATCCAACCATAACCGGCTGCATTTCCAATTGCGTCTAAAAATGAAGGCCATAATTTGTTACCCAAAGCAAATGCCTCCAATCGACCCATAATAATACAGTTGGTAATAATCAACCCAACAAATACGGATAATTGCTTACTCACATCATAAACGTATGCTTTCAACACTTGATCCACTAAAATTACAAGGGCAGCTACAATTACAAGCTGAACGATAATTCTAACTCGAGAAGGAATTAAATTTCTTAATGCTGATACGATAAGGTTTGCACCAATCATTACTACTAATACTGACAATGACATTACTACCGCCTGTTTTACCTGAACGGTAATAGCCAAGGCTGAACAAATCCCTAGTACCTGAATCGTAATCGGGTTGTCATCATTTAATGGGTCAGATAATAGTCTTCTATTCTTTGCTGAGAATAAAGGCTCTTTTGGTTCTTTTGCAACTGCTGTTGCTTCTGCTGTCTCACTCATAGCTTAGTCGGTTTTAAAATTATAAAGCAGCTTTTTGATTGCCTTTAAAATAAGGTACATAAACATTTAAGGTTCTTTCCATCATTTCCCCTACTCCTTTAGAAGTTATTGTTCCTCCGGAAATTCCATCTACTTGGTGTGGATTACCTGCTACGTCGGCTCCACCTTTTACTACTTCAACTGAAACATATTCAGCCCCGTCAAAAATGGTTTTCCCAATAAACTTATCCTGAAAAAAGGGCTGGTTAATCTCTGCACCTAATCCTGGCGTTTCTGTTTTGTGATCGAAGGTAGAACCGTAAATGGTATTCATATCGCCTTCAAAAGCGACATAACCCCAAATCGGGCCCCAAAGCCCATTTCCTGCCATCGGTACAATGTATTTTCTTGCTCCATTTTCTTCGAAAACAAAAAGTGGATAGAATCTATTCTCTTCCTCTACAGTTTTAAACTCTTTTACTACATCAATATCAAAAGCAGTCCTTCCTTCTGAGGTTGCCACATTACCCTCATTATCCAACATAACCTGCTCGATGATGTATTTTTCAAATTTTTCAGCAGCCTCCTCAGGGGTTGCTTCAATTTTAACTGAAGCCAATATGTTCTGCATTTTTTCAAGTCTTACATTTTCCTTTTGTAACGGTTTCAGGCTTTCAGCGGCAAACGCTAAAGCAGCTCCTACAACAATTACAAGAATTGCCGAAAATGTAAAAATATATGAATTCTTATTTACGTCCATTTGTATCTGTATTAAGCGGCTACCGCCATTGTTCGTTTTTGTCTTCGTTTGATGTTAGCTTCTAATACATAATGGTCAATCAAAGGTGCCATTACGTTCATGAATAAAATAGCTAGCATAATTCCTTCTGGGTATGCAGGGTTAAACACTCGAATCATGATTCCAAGGAAACCAATTAAGAAACCGTAAATGTATTTACCCGTTGACGTTTGAGCTGCTGAAACAGGATCTGTTGCCATGAATACAATTCCGAAAGCAAAACCACCAATAACTAAATGCATGTGAGCAGGAACCTCCATAAAAGGATTTGCTCCCCAAAGGTTAAACAATAAGCCCATTACATAAGCCCCAAGAACTCCTGAAAACATAATTTTCCATGAAGCGATTCCAGTAATTAATAAGATCGCCGCACCAATCATAATGGCTAAGGTGCTTGTTTCACCTACAGACCCGGGAATCATTCCTAAAAACGAGGCCATAAAGGAATCTCCATAAGCTGCGCCTGAAGCATCTACGAAGCCAGATGATTTTTCTGTAGCTTGAGCTAAAATTGTAGCTCCTGTTGATCCATCCGCGTAAGCAACAGACTCGTCCATTCCACCGCCAATCCAAACTTTATCACCACTCATCCATGTAGGATAAGCAAAGAACAAGAATGCCCTTGCAGTTAATGCTACGTTTAAGATGTTCATTCCTGTACCACCAAAAACTTCTTTACCAATAATAACTGCAAAAATTGTTGCTGCTGCTACCATCCATAAAGGAATTTCAACTGGTAAACAAAGAGGGATTAACATCCCTGAAACCAAGAAACCTTCAGCAACCTGATGTTTGTTAATAATTGCGAAAATGAATTCCACACCTAAACCTGCAGCATAAGATACAACTACTAAAGGCAACACTTTTAATGCACCATATAAAAAAGCATCCATAAATGTGTACGCCTCTCCAGTTGCTAAAAAGTGCTGGTACCCGGTGTTCCACATTCCAAACAATAAAGCTGGAACCATTGCTAAAACCACCATAATCATGGTACGCTTCATGTCTATTCCATCTCTGATGTGAGAACCTTTTCCATTAGTTGTGTGACCTGGAACAAATAAGAATGTCTCCAACGCATCATACGCCGGTAGAAATTTTTCAAACTTCCCGCCTTCGTCGAAGTTTGGCTTTACATTGTTCTCTAAAAATTTGTGAATTGCATTACTCATTTCAATAATATTATAATTAACTCATTTCTTCACGTAACATGGCTAACCCGTTACGAACAATGGTTTGGGTAGGTATTTTTGATGTACAAACGGTTTCACAAAGCGCAAAATCTTCAGGTGCAACTTCGTAAATTCCAAGGTTCTCCATAAGCTCAATATCGTCCACCATAATGGCTTTCACCAACTGCACAGGGTAAATATCAAATGGAAAAACCTTATCGTACTCTTCAGTTACAACAAATGGCCTTTCTTCACCATTCATATTTGCATCTAAATTGTATTTTTTATTTGGAGACATCCAAGAAACTAATGCTCTTGAAATACTAAATTTACTTGGATTTGGTGTAATCCATCCAAACATTTGAGCTTCTCCTCCTTCAGGAATAACAGTAACAACACAGTCGTAGAAACCTAGATAACCATCAAGAGTTACTTTTTCTCCTGTCAGAACATTCCCGCTAATAATTCTATTGTTTCCTTCAGTTAAATTACCATCCAACAAGGTTTTTAAGTTAACCCCTTGAATAGTTCTAAAGTATTTTGGTGTTTTAACCTGCGCTCCTGCAACAGCAACTACTCTAGTAGCATCGTACTTCCCGGTCTCAAACAACTTTCCAATTGCCAAAACATCTTGTGGCTTAATGGTCCAAACTACCTCACCTTTGCTTATTGGTGCAAAGTGATGAATGTGTACGCCAACATTACCTGCTGGGTGAGGACCTTCTACTGAATGAAGCTTTACGTTTTTCGCTTGCAAGAAGGCGCCATCTGCTTTTGCCGCATTATTAACTGTCAAATGAACCTCAGCTAACTTTGCTAATACATCAATGCCTTTTTGAAATGTTGCTGCCTGTCCGTGAACAATGAAATCATTGTCAGGAGCAAGTGGCGCAGAATCAAATGCAGAGATAAAAATGGCTTTTGCCTGATCTGAAGGCTTAGCAACAACATCGTAAGGTCTTTGCTTGATAAATGGCCAAACACCACTCTTACAAAGTTTCTCTATGATTGCTTCTCTGCTATCTGATGATGGATTTGAAACACCAAAGTCTTCGTATTTCGTTTCTTTGTCTGCAACAATAATGATTTCTTGAATTACCCTTTTGGCTCCTCTTTTGACCTCTGCAATCTCTCCACTAACAGGTGAAGCAAATTTAATTTGGTCATTATCTTTACTGTAGAATAAAGTTGACCCGGCCTTCACCTCATCACCAACCTTTACCACCAATTTAGGTGTTATTCCTTCAAAATCAGTTGGCTTTACAGCAACTGTAGAAGGCATAGGGGCATCTGCAAGAATTTTCTCGGCTCCTCCAACGAGCTTGATATCAGCTCCTTTTTTGATTTTAAGCACTTTTGACATAATAATTGATAGGTTCAATTTTCGGGTGCAAAAATAAGACTTTCGTCCATTGATTAACCTCTTTTTTTAAGTTTTTTAACCAACTATTAACTATTATTTCAAGGTTTTTGTTCGTTCGAAACTAAAATCAGTATTCGAGCGTTAAACTGACTAGGTTTGTTATTTTTATAATCCAAATTAGATTAATGATTCTATGAAAGTTTTTTCACTTGTAATTGCCACTGTACTTTTTTTTCAATTCAGTCTTTATTCAACTCATGCGAATAGTTCTCCAAGCATGAACAGCGATAATGAAGAAGAATTACAATACAGAGATCATACCTATAAAGACAATATAAAAACCGTTCAATTGTATCGTAAAGATGACCAGCTCTCTTTTCCTATTTTATTTTTGGGCAGTACTGATCAATTAGAGTTGCACTTTGACGATTTAAATGCAGATTTTGAAACGTATAACTATACTATTGTACATTGCAATACGGATTGGTCACCATCTGACTTGGTGGTTACTGAATATTTAAGTGATTTTTTTGATGGGTTTATAGAAGATTACCAATATTCAATAAACACTCTCTTTCCCTATATTCATTATAAAATCGCAATTCCCAATAACCAAGTAAAATTTAAACTTTCGGGTAATTATCTATTAAAAGTATATTCAAATAACAATGAAGATGATTTGCTTTTAACCAAACGTTTTTATGTGGTTGACAAAAGGGTTACAATTGGGAGTGACATTAGAATGGCCACATTGGCGCGATATAGAGACTACAAGCAAGAAGTGGATTTTACCATTGACCATAGCAACTACCCTATTCAAGATGTTTATGCAAATTTAAAAGTTGTAATTTCTCAAAATAGAAGATGGGACAATGCCATAACCGATTTAAAGCCTTTGTTCATTCGCTCACCTGAATTGGTGTACAACTACGAAGATAAAAACTTATTTGACGGAGACAATGAATACCGGTTTTTTGAAACTCGAAACCTTCGCTATCAATCGATGAACATTGATGGGATTCAAATTATGGGAGGAAAAACCCATGTTTACATTTTGCCTGAGGAACCGAGATCTTTTAAACGTTATCTGTTTCAGCCAGATATTAATGGAAAGCGCCAAATTAATAGAGAAAACAGTCCACTTTCTAACCGCGAAGCGGATTACATGATTACTCATTTTACACTTAAAAAAGAACAACCTGTGCCTGGTGGTGATATTTATGTTTTTGGTGAACTCAGTGATTGGGAGTACAAACCAGAGTTCAAAATGAAATACGTTGAAGTAAACGGAGCATATGAATTAACAACCACGATAAAGCAAGGGTATTACAATTACAACTACGCTTACTTGCCGAATGGAGAAGAGGTAGGTGATCTTTCAACCATTGAGGGAACACACTCCGAAACAAACAACGACTATTACATTTTCGTTTATCATAGAGAAAATGGCTTTGTTTATGATAAATTAATTGGATTTCAAATTAAAACAATTAACCCTCAATAGACGAAAGGACATTTTTATTAATATTGTGTTATGCCCACATTTTTAACCGATAATATTAGCGTTTCTGTAAAGCCTTCGTATGAAAACAAACACTCCTCTCCTGTAAATGGAAGGTACGTTTTCAGCTACACTATTGAAGTTAAAAACCAAGGCGATTTAACCGTTCAGTTGCTCAGTAGGCATTGGTATATATTTGATTCCGAGGGCACTCATTCAGAAGTAAAAGGTGAAGGTGTAGTTGGTGAACAGCCTGTCATTCACCCTGGACAATCTCATGGTTATCAATCATTTTGTAACTTAAAAACCGACGTTGGTATGATGTGGGGAAGCTACTTGATGAAAGAAGTAGAAACGGGTCGACTTTTTGAAGCTGCTATTCCTGAATTTCAATTGATTGCTTCTATGAGGTTGAATTGAGCAGAAATTACGGGCAAAACCATATTTTTGAAGCAACATCATTTAAAAAATTTGAGATACTTTCTTTTACCTAAAAGTACCTCAAACTAATATTGTCCTACTTTTTTACTATTACCTTTTTTGTAATTTGTTCTCCATGTACCAAGCTTAATCGAACAAAATAAACTCCTGAGTAAACAGTTTGAATGTCGAAATAAGCAATTGAACTTCCTTTTTTAACTGCTGTTTGCTCAATCAGCTTGCCCGATGCATCAATTAACTCAATAGCGATGTCTTCTTTTACAAGGCTTCCAATTTGAATTGCAATTAAATCAGAAGCCGGATTTGGGAAAACGGTTATTTTATAGTCATCTATACTAGAATTTGCTAAACCTGTAAAATTTCCTAAATACCTAGTAGTTGTTTCATTAATGGAAGTTACTTTTCTGTTTGCGTAGTTTCCGTAAAACGTAGGTCCAACTGCATACGGATATGCCGAATTCCAATTAGAATCTACCGTTGCAAAGTATGCATAAGTTCCATTTGGATATTCTGGTGTTACACAAAAACGCCCATTGTGAATGTCTAAAACATCAGGAGCTGTGCTCGCAATGTACTCGTAATCTTCTCTAAAATATCCTAAAAAATAAGTCGTATTAACTGCAGGACCTGAACTTACTGCCGCTCCTGTTGGAGAAGTAGATCGAGTAACTATGTTTCTGAGTGAGTATCCTGATTTCATTCTTGTAATTCCGCCCGTTCCATTCGTATTGGCATAGGCGTATGCTCCGTAAATGGGGAAGCCATCGTACGCATACCCAATTAATGGAGAATGCACAGTACTATCAATTGTATATAAGCCATTAGCATCATATAAATTACATATGGTAGAAATAACTGTTTGATCTAATTTAAAAGCTGAAGGGTTTTGGTGATGATGGTAGTTTCCCATAGCCGGATGACCTTTTGAACAATCAAATCCCGCCATTTCAGAAGGAATTGCATCTCTGTTCCAATCTTGAGTAGCCATTGGTCCTCCGGGACAAGGTGAATTGCCTGGCCCGCCACAAAGTGAATTTGTTGAACTGTTCCATGCAACGCCATCTCTGTAATCAAATAAAGAAACGCCGTTGATAAAAACGCCAATGTTGCCACCAACAGTAGATTGCAAAGTTCCAGTATTTTGAATAGGATTTCTTGGAATTTGATAAATGGCGTTTTGAGCGGAGGCTTGCGAAGGATTTCCATCTAAAAATGGACCTGTAGGGTAAGAAGGAACTCCTTGTGTTGAAACATAAACAAAATTCGTTGAATACTCTACCCGTTGGCAATTCACTAAAATATTATTCGTAATTGGAGTTGAATTACCTTGCATGTAGTAACTTCCGGTGGAAACAGTATCTTGCAAAAAAGAAGTAATTTCAGGAGTAACTTGAGAAAACGAGGCTAAGCTAAAAGGGAGTAAAAATAAGAGTACGGGTAACTTTTTCATTGTTATTAAATTTGGTTTGTTTTAGCTTAGACGCTTTAATTATTCGATTCCCTCCATTTGGTTAACAATTCTCTCGGAAAACGATGTTTTGAATTGAAAACAAACTCCTTATCATTTAGAGTTAATATAAACGCTATTAAATCGACCTTCTCATCTGAGGTTAAGTCTATTTTCTTTAAACCACTATTCTTGAACTTCTGCTGCGTTTTTTCCTGTGTGTAATGGTCTAACACTTTCGTTAACGAGTAAAACCTCCCATCGTGCATGTACGGGTAACTGTATTTTAAATTACGTAAAGAAGGAATCTTGAACTTCAAACTATCATCAGAAAACAGGGTGACTTCTCCCTTTCCAAAATCATTTAGGGAAGAATCCATTTCAATAAAATTTTGTTGAAACCCATACGTTGAGAATAGTGGCTCTTGATGACAGGAATTACAAGCCTTTTTAAATAATTTGTATCCTTTTAATTCTTGTTTTGTAAAAACCTCTTCCTTTCTTTGTACGCGATCGTATTTTGAATTTGCTGAATTTAGAGTTAGTTGAAATTGAGATAGTGCTTTCAGCAATCTTTCGCCTGTAACCACAGAGTCGTTAAAAGCCCTGTAAAAACGTGTGCTGTAAAACGTATCGTTCTGAAGTCTTTGAACAACTTTTTTTAGGTCGCTCCCCATTTCACTTGCAGAGCTTATTGGAGCCAATGCTTGCATGTCAAGGTGATTTATAGCTCCATCCCACATAAAATTGTATTGCCAAGCTAAATTGAAAAGTGGTGGTGCATTTCTTCTTCCTATACTATCACCAATTCCGTGACTCAACTGATGATCGTTATGCGAAAAAGCGCTAAATGGCGAATGACAAGTAGAGCAGGAAATAGAGTTATCTCTTGAAAGAATGGCATCGTAAAACAACAATCTCCCTAACTCAATTTTATTGGAGTCTAAGGGATTGTTCTCAAAATTATATTGGGGCTTAGGAAAGTAATTCGGAAAATTTAACCCCTGCCATTCTGCAAGTTGAAAGGAGAACAAAAACAAGCTAATTACTGTGAGTGCAAAAAATCTATTTTTCATTTATCTCACGTAAAAATACGAAGCTATTTGCTTTGCAATCTCCACTGCTTCCTTACTCGGACTCATTATAGTCCGATCTTTAGGTATTTCTATATTTAGCAAATCGTCCAACGGCAGCACTATGTGATACTCTTTTGCGAATTTGTTAACTTCTAATTCAACTTTCTGCACCGCTTTAAATGGAAAAGAATAACCACCCAAATGAAGAATGTATTTTTCAGCATTTAGCTCCCCTTCTATTTTAAAATTGACATATCCACTCTGCCAACTCCAATACATACCTTTTGTAGGATCTAATGCTCCCCCAAAAACCCCAGAAACACTTGTTATTGAATCAATGCCCAATAAAAATTGAATTGATTTAATTTCTTGATTAGAATCAGCTAAAGAACCTCCAATTACAAGCGAACTAGTGTCACTAAAATCTAACAAGTGGTAATCTTTCACTAAAATCAGAGAATCGTTCTTCGTTTGCAATTGTAAATTTGAGATGTAAAAAGTCAATTTTGAGACCAGCTTATCATCTTCCGAAACCAAAATTGAAGAATCATTAATGGCCGCGCTAAATGAAATACGCTGCGCATGCAGCGCAGAAGTAGCCAAAAAGAAAATCAATATGAGTAGTCTACTTCTCATCGCTACTTTTTTAAATGCGGATGCTCTCCATGTTTGTCGAACAGTTTTGCTAGGTCTCTGCTTAACGCATTAAAATCATCTAATTGGCTAGGCTCACAAAGACTTTTAATGTCTTGAAAATGGGAAATATTAAGTAATTCTAATTCGGCCTGACTGTTTGTTATGTTATTTATAATAGAGTCATGCAATTGCATGGATCCGTTGATAGACATTGTATTGTACAGCGCATTTCTACTTTCTTTAATAGCATTCGTTAATTCAACGGTTTTTGATCTATGCATGTGAATTAACTCTTCATATTGGGCATTTTGATCTTCTCTAAAATTTAACCTTTTAGAAATTATCTCTTTAGGTGATTTTCGAAGACCTTTTCTTGGACCCTTTTGCGTTATAAAGAACACAAAAATGCCATTAAAAATTAACAATCCGATTATAATAATGATGTAAAATCTATTCTTATTCATTGTACAATGTATAATCAACGGTTACTATGAGTTCAGATAAATCATCTGCTTGTGTTTTATTTGAGAGCAAATATACCTCAGTAAAAAAAACACAAATAAAAATGGCCGCGGCAGCTTTAACCCAGCGCAGTGGTATCACGTTTTGCTTATTATTTTCAATTTTTCGCTCAATTTTTAATAGCAAATCCTTTGGCGGAGTTACAGTGCGGATTGAGTTCAATAATTCTAATGAATTTTCCATTTGCTGATTAGACGTTTTACTACTCATCTTCCTTCGATTCGTTAATAATATTTTGTAGTTTGATTTTGGCTCTGCCTATAACCGACTCTAGTGCTTTGTACGACAAACCCATTATTGATGAGGCTTCATCCATCGAAATTCCTTCAATGCGCACCAAAATAATTGCTGTTTTTTGTTTTTCGTTGAGTTGATTGATGCAAGAAAATAAAAATGCAAGCGCTTCTTTCTGCTCCAATTGCACTCCGGGATGATTAAACTCCGAGTGAACCATTTCGTATTTCTTCTCATCAATGCCTTTCGCAGATAAAAATGACCAACGCTTTACTGCTTTTTTGGCCCTTAAAAAATCCAATGATTTATTCACTGCAATTCGATAGATCCATGTTTTTAATTCAGCATCGTTTCTGAAAGCATTCATTTTTTCGTGAACTAATACAAAAACATCTTGCGTCACCTCTTCAGCATCTTGACCATTTTGGGTGTATTGCAGTGCAACATTGTACACCATGCCACCAAACAGCTTGTATATTTCAGAAAAAGTCATGGTTGGCATTTGGTTTTAATCGCCGCAAAGGTTGTAAAAAGAAATTAGGTTTGACCTCTTCGAATAATCATCCTCTTATTAAAATTGTTTTTGCTTTTGGTAAACTTGCTTCTTAAAACGTACTACATGTCTGCCAATAAAACCCAACCTACCGAAGCCTCTGTTGAAGAATTTATTAATAGCGTTGAGCAGGAACAAAAACGTAAAGATGCATTTGAAACATTGGCGCTGATTCAAAAAATAACAAAAGAAAAACCCGTTTTATGGGGCCCATCTTTAATTGGTTTTGGAAAGTATCACTATAAATATGCAAGCGGTAGAGAAGGAGAATTTTTTATTGCCGGTTTCTCTCCAAGAAAAACAGCCTTAACCATTTATATTATGGCTGGTATGACTAAATTTCCTCGACTAATGGAGCAGTTAGGAAAATATAAAACTGGTAAATCATGCTTGTATATTAAAAAATTAGATGACATTAATAGAGACATTCTTGAAGAGTTAATTACGGCTTCCGTAAATTGGATGAAAGAGAATTACGACTAATTTGAGTCCAATAGTTACAAATTTGAGTGACCAACTCTTTTATTAATCACCTAACAATAAAAATGGCAGAACCTCTCAAAAATATCTATACCACAGAATTTGTGCACCAACTCGTTCGCGTTTGGCAGCCACTCTTGCCCAATTTAAACGAGGTAGAGTTTTCTAAAGCTGTTTTCAAAACCGATTGGGATGGTTTGGAGTTAAAGCAACGCATGTCTCAACTTGCTGAAGTTACACTATCAGCACTTCCTTCAAATTTTGACTTAGCGGCTTCAATTATTTGCGAAATGACAACCATTATTGCAGAGCAGTCCACCTCAGGCTTAGGTTTTGAATACATGTTCATACCAGAAATGATTGCTAAAAATGGCTTGGGTCATTGGAAAAGCTCGATGAGAGCAATTGAATGCGTCACACAATTCACGTCGTGCGAATTTGCTATTCGCCCGTTTATTCTAGCATACGAAGCAGAAACCATGCAGCAAATGCTAAAGTGGTCGGAACATTCGTATGCAAATGTTAGAAGATTGTCGTCTGAAGGTTGTCGCTCTCGACTTCCATGGTCTATGGCATTGCCAAACTTTAAGAAAGATGCGAGTCTTATTGTACCCATCTTAGAAAATTTAAAATCAGATGATTCTTTATTTGTCCAAAAAAGTGTAGCCAACAACCTCAACGACATTTCAAAAGACCACCCAGCGTTAGCTTTGCAATTGGCCAAAAAGTGGAAAGGAACCTCCCCCATTACCAATTGGATTGTAAAACACGGAATGCGCACCTTACTAAAAGGCGGAAATGCAGAAGCCCTGCAAATTTTCAATTACGCTGAGACTCAAAAACTAGCGCTCTCAAAATTCCAAATCTTCACAACCGAGGTAGTGTTTGGAAAGACTTTAGAGTTTCAGTTGATTCTTGAAAACAACACCAACGAACACCTATTGGTCCGTTTAGAGTATGCCATTTACTTTATGAAAAGCAATGGACTTCAGAATAAAAAGGTGTTTAAAATCAGTGAAAGAGGCTTGCACGCTTTCGAAACCATTAAGGTCAAAAAATCGCACACTATTAAACCCATTAGCACCCGAAAATACTATTCGGGGAAGCATGCTGTAGCCCTT
This sequence comes from uncultured Flavobacteriales bacterium, assembly GCA_905479325.1. Lineage (GTDB taxonomy): Bacteria > Bacteroidota > Bacteroidia > Flavobacteriales_E > Vicingaceae > NORP294. Next base: position 18,973 of record CAJQLW010000069.1, on the reverse strand, counting down.
ATAGTGAATGGCGTTGAATTCGAAAAACACGATTTTTTACTGCACATGTAAGTCGATTACCGCTCCTCACATTTTTGAAAGTATTTTTGACCCGCTAAAGTAAATTAGTAGTTATGGAATTAGATGGAACATTATTCACCCCTGAGGTAATTTGGTTTTTAATTGGAGTTGGACTGCTGTTATTGGAACTTGTAGTTCCGGGATTGATTTTTGTATTTTTTGGCATTGGCGCGTGGGTTACTGCGGCAGTTCTATTAGGAGTAGATTTATCATTAAACAGTCAACTCTTGTTGTTTAGCCTTACATCTGTGGGAAGTTTATTGTTGCTACGAAAAGGTCTTCGAAAAAAATACATGGATGTTTCCATCAACGGAGTAGAGGATACAGACAATGGATTTATCGGAAGTCAAGCAGTTAGCTTAACAGAAATAGAGCCTGGAAAAGACGGCAAAGTAGAATTCAATGGAAGCCAATGGGAAGCCTGTTCCACATCAAAAATTGAGTCTCGCATGGCAGTTACCATTGTGGGAATGAAAAGCATTAAATTAATTGTTGAACCCTTAAAATCGTAAAACTATGAATTCAGGAACCATTATGATCATTGGATTAATCGTCGTATTAATCTTTCTGTTCATTTCAACCATAAAAATTGTACCACAGCGATCTGCATTTGTTGTTGAACGATTTGGAAAATATAGAGACACGCTACTGGCTGGTTTTCATATCATAATTCCCTTTGTTGACAAAATAGGCTACAAACACACGCTAAAAGAGCAGGTTATTGACGTTTCAGCTCAAATTTGTATTACCAAAGACAACATTTCAGTTGAAGTAGATGGCGTTTTGTATTTACAAGTAATGGATGCTAAAAAAGCTTCTTACGGAATTGACAACTACCCTTTTGCATCTATTCAGTTAGCCCAAACTACCATGCGTAGCATTATTGGAAAAATGGAATTAGACAAAACCTTTGAAGAAAGAGATCATATCAACTCTACCATTGTAAATGCGGTTGACAAGGCTTCTGACCCTTGGGGAATCAAAGTAACTCGATATGAGATTAAAAACATTACTCCTCCACAAAGTATTAAAGATGCTATGGAGAAGCAAATGAGAGCTGAACGAGAAAAAAGAGCAACCATTGCTACTTCAGAAGGTGAGCGACAAGCAACAATGAACCGTGCCGACGGAGATAAGCAAGAGCTTATTGCTCGATCTGAAGGTGAAAAGCAAAAAAGAATAAACGAAGCTCAAGGACAAGCTGCAGAAATTTTGAGTATTGCCGATGCTACCGCTGAAGGAATTGCAAAAATCGCTGCCGCTATTCAGAACCCGGGCGGTTACGAAGCAGTGAATTTGAGAGTTGCAGAGCAATACATTGAGCAGTTTGGTAAAATTGCAAAAGAAGGAAATACCTTAATTCTACCTTCTGACTTAACAGATGTTTCTAGCTTAGTGGCAACGGCTACTTCAGTTATTAAACAGCAAAAAGGATAAATTATGAAAACGAATACGTTATCATTTTTCACGGCAATGTTCTTAACCTTTGGCATAACTTCATTAGATTTTGAAAATTATGCCTACGAAGAAAACATAAGAGCATATATTGCGATTACAATAGGAGTAGTTTTTGGGATAACCTATGTTATTTTTAAAAAGAAGGAAAAGCAACAAAGTTGACAGAAAAAACAACATTTGATTATATTATTATCGGAGGCGGGCTAGCAGGAATGCAGCTCGCCTTAGCTTTTTGTGAAGATGCGTTTTTTGCCAAGAAACAAATTGCAATTATAGAACCTGAACCCAAAAAAGACAATGACAAAACATGGTGCTTTTGGGAAAAAGGAACGGGTAAATGGGATAAGTTAATTACGCACGAATGGAAGAACGCATCTTTCCATGGCCCCAAAAAATCCGTAGAACTGAATTTAGGAGAATACTCCTATAAAATGCTCCGATCCGTTGACTTTTACAATTTTGTAAAAAAAGAACTAGCCAAACATGCGAACATCACTTGGGTGGTTGATTCCGTTGAGGGCGTTACTGATCAAACAGTTTTAGGGAAGAAAGAGACATATACTGCCGAATTCATTTTTGACAGTCGCACCACTCAAAACTTTAAAGATGATGATAGTTCAACTACCGTTCTCCAACCGTTTAAAGGTTGGGTAATTGAAACGGAAGATGACCAATTCAATCCCTCTTCTTTTACCTTCATGGATTATCGTTTAGGGCATAATCGAAATACTTGCTTCACCTATGTTTTACCAATTAGCAAGCGGAAAGCATTGGTAGAGTTCACCTTCTTTGTGCCCGAATTAATTGACAACAAAATTTACGATGAGAAATTAAAAGAGTTTATTCAAGGCATCTTAAACATTGAATCTTACTCAATTCATGAGGTTGAAGAAGGTATAATTCCCATGAGCAGCTTTCCATTTTGGTGTGAGAATCGTAATGGCTACCATAAAATTGGAACAGGTGGTGGATGGGTAAAAGCATCCACTGGTTATTCTTTTAAAAATGTGGAACGTAAAGTGGCGGAATTGATTCACACCTTAAAAAACAACACCCTGCCGAAAGCTGGTTTTTGGCAAAATCGCTTTCGTTTTTACGACGAGGTTTTGTTGAACATTCTTAGTACAAAAAATGAAAAAGGCCCGGAGGTATTTGAACGCATGTATTTGAAAAATGAAGCGCATAAAATCTTCAAATTTTTAGATGAGGAAACTACCTTTGCCGAAGAATTAAAAATAATGTGGAATACAAATCGACCGCTTTTTGTAAAGAGTGTTATCGATTTGTTAAAAAGATAAAGTTATGTTTGGAAAGATGGGTGACATGATGGGCAAAATGCAAGAGATGAAGCAGAAGTCTGAAGAAGTAAAGAAAAGACTGGACACCATTAGTGTAAGCGGAGAAGCTGAAAATGGAAAAGTAGCTGTTATTTGCACTGGCAATCGAAAAATTATTTCAGTTCAAATCAGCGAAGAACTATTTGCTGAGAATGACAAAGAGCAAATTGAAGAGCTAACCATTATGGCAGTAAATAGAGCATTGGAAAAAGCAGAAAAGTTGGCTGAAGTTGAAATGGCGGGAGTTGCTCGGGGCATGTTACCAGGTTTATAATTCTTAAACGTAGAAATTGATAGTCGGAAAAATTAAAGAGTTAAATGCCAAATTTGATATTTGGTCTCTGTTCTCTGACTTCTTTTTTGTGATAGGAGTTGTCGTATTCGGCTGGAATCCAGTTCTACTCATACTTTGGTTCATGATTGATACATGCACCATGCTCATTTTTGCAAACATACTGATTCATAAAGATAAAAAAGGTGATTGGGTTGATACCGCAATGTTTATTATTATCTCACCTTTCCTCGTTTTCATGCTATTGGGCTTGTACCGAGGCGTTGAAAGTTTCATTGTAGAGTTAAACATGCAAGAAGTTGTTATCTCAGACCCCAATCTTGTTTTTGGCTCGTACTTATTCCCAATAATGTTAGTATGCAGCAGTCTAGGTTATTACTCTGAATTTCGTGATGATTTGTTAAGAATGAAAAATGGAACCTATGCCCATAGCTTTTTAAAACATTTTTTCTTGAAATACATTTTGTTCTTTGCCTTAATACTACTTATGGTAGCCTTTTACGTTTATTTTGAATTTGGAATAGTGCTTTTACTTATCGCAATGCGAGCAATTCTTCGAGTTAACAATAAAAAATGGAGAACAGTCTTATAATCACTTTAACAACTACTGATGAATTCCAATTCTCATCCCAAACTCATACAACGGAAGTTCTTTTAGACCACTTTCATCGGTAAACAAATCAGATAATCGGTAACGACCGTAAAACACAAAACGGTTAAACCCAACTCTTGCTAATACACCATAGGTGTAATCTCTCTTATAATCTAACCGAGTATTGATTGTTCTTGTTTTGTCAGAACCAGGATTTGGATTGTTTTCTAATGTTTTGTGCCTAACGTCGTACTGCCAGCCGGCAAAGCCACCTAAATCGATAAATGTTCCGTTCGAATGAATTTTATTCACCAACTTAAACCGAATAAATGGAGACGTCATGATGGAATTAAAAACCAATTTTTCTTTTTTATGAGGTTGTGCAGTGGGAATTGTTTTGGTCGAATCTTGAACAATGTGGTAAGCCGAACGATGGTAGGCGATATCGAAACCAATCTCTGACCATTTCGCCAGTCTCCATTTCCATAAATAACCAACTGAAAACGACCCTGATTTTCCAAAAATAACTTCTGAACTATCATTGTCTAGACCTGAAACAAAACCGTACGAAAGAAAAAAGTGACTGTATTTATCTTGATTTGGTCCTCTTTTGTTGAGTGTTAACGATTTTAAGTCTCTGCCATAAGGATCCTTTTCAGCAATTTGACAAACACCTACTTGGGCAAAAATGATAGAAATAAAGAGAAGTACTGTTTTATGATTCATCAGAATCTTACTTTTAATGTTGGAACTAAGCGGGTGCTAAAATACAAATTGTGAAAAGATGATAGTGGATTTAAGAAGCGATACGGTTACTCAACCAACAGCAGAGATGAAGGAAGCAATGATGGCCGCAAAAGTGGGCGATGATGTGTTGGGAGATGATCCCACTGTACTTGAACTAGAATCCATACTAGCTCAACGTTTTGGACACGAAACTGCACTTTTCTGCCCCTCAGGAACCATGACCAACCAAATTGCAATTAAAGTGCACACCAATTCTCCGGGCGAAGTTATTTGCGATGAATTGGCACACATTTATCGCTATGAAGGTGGCGGAATGGCATTCAATTCAGGCGTTTCAAATCGATTAATTAAAGGCGACAGAGGAAGATTCACCTTAGAGCAAATGATTCCTGAAATAAATCCGGATGACATACACTTTCCTCCTACCCAATTGGTTTCTTTAGAAAATACCTGCAACAAAGGGGGTGGTTGTTACTGGGAAATGACTGAGCTTGAAAGAATTTCAACCTATTGCAGAAAAAATCAACTTCCCATACATTTAGATGGTGCGCGACTTTACAACGCCTTAGTTGCACAAAGCACAAGTGAACTAGAAATGGGTAAACACTTTGATTCGATTTCAATTTGCCTTTCGAAAGGTTTAGGAGCTCCTGTTGGCTCGGTTTTAACAGGTAGCGCAAGTTTTATAAAAAAAGCCAAACGAATTCGTAAAATTTTAGGTGGAGGAATGCGTCAAGCCGGTTACCTTGCTGCTGCTGGAATTTATGCGTTAAACCACCATGTTGACCGTTTGAAAATTGATCACGAAAATGCAAAAAAAATTGAAGCTGTTTTGAGCAACAACGAAGCAATTGATTTCATAAAACCGGTAGACACAAACATTGTTATTTTCAAATTGAAAGATTCGATAGACTCGGAAAACTATTTGCAAGCTTTAGCTGAAAAAGGAATAAAAGCAGTTGGTATGGGACCTCAAACAATTCGATTTGTAACTCATTTAGGAATTGGAGAAAAAGAAATGGACTGTTTAGTATCTAATCTTTCTTCTTTGCTCGACTAATAATTTCTGCCATATTGAAATTCACACCGGCATATACTCCAATAGGTCTTTCGTCAACAACCAACTCGTTGGTAAACCTAAAATTCAATTGTCCTTGTGCCGATAATTGCAACGGACCAAGGTCAGCAATCAATCCTATACCAAATTGATTCAGCCAATAACTCTCCTCGTTAAATGTTCGTAATGGTTCTGTGGTGTAGAACTGCGGCTCCAAATTATTGTATCCGGCAGACTTTTCAAAATTACTGGTGCTTATATAGTTAAACCTTGAACTTAAGTAACCTTTTACGTCCGAATCAATTTCTACAACTAAAGAACTTTGAATAAAAAGATTTGTAAAATCTGCACTATAAGCAAAATCAGCATCTCCGTATAACCAGTTATATCTTTTCGCAGCCGATCCAATTCCATAGCCGATATGAATGTCATGCTGAATTTTATCTGTCAACTTGTAGTAGTATCCAATTCCAAGCTCAAATTGATTTCTTGAGTAATCATATTTTAGGGAATCAGCTATCGGCACGTCTCTTCCTGTTGTATTGGTAATAGAACCCGAAGTACTTGCTGCACCAATAATGCTAAGGTGTTCTACCGGATTAGTAGAAATCTGAACATCTGCTGAAGTCCCTAGATTCACACCAAGATTTATTTCCCCTTTTTTCTCATAAGAAGGCACATTTGTGGAAATGGGGTTGTAAAAGGAACAAGAGCTAAGTGAAACGATTAACGCCACAAAAGCTGCAAATTTTATTTTTTTCATAGGACAAATTTAACTAATCGAATATCGCTGTGCGTTAAGCTAAAGTTACTTTTTAGAGAGGTCTAATTCTACCTGGTCTGAATTTCTAATAAAAAACTGAATCATACGTTTGTTTCTAGCAATTTGGCTTAACTTCTTACCTGAGCCAATCATAAAATCAGAATTATTCTCCCAAATAAATTTTGATAGTTTGAAACAATCCTTACGAGTTGGTAAACCAATTAAAAGATTTTGAGCATCGTATGAATCGTCTTCTAGGTTAGAAAAAGTGTAAACAATTTGTGAGTACACTTCCTTTTCAGGTGTAGACTTGAGCGTATCCACTATTTTCCATTCCACAATATCGTATCCTAAGTGATTGATACTGCTATCAGAAATGGTTTGTTTGTAATCGAAAAGGTCATAATTTTTTATTGAACCTTCAAAAAATGCCTCGTTGACTGTTGCTGTAAAATCATAACGTTCATTGTATTGCGGGTGTCTTTTGTAATGCAACAAAATAGAATAGATTGGCCCTAACTCAAACCAATCATAAACGCCTATTTTACTTTCAGAAGGAAAATCGTACTCCTCCATTAACTTTAAAACGAGGTATACATTTGAGCTGTCTATTGTTCCAACTACGTGACTAAAAATTTCTGGATTGAACTGTGATTGACCGATACTATCTTGAACTTTTAGTGAATCGTAAATACTTCTTAATTCTACATTGTATGAAGGAATTATACTCTTCAGTTTTTCAAAATCTTTCTGTCCTCGTTTTGTAGAAAAGTATTTTTGAAAAGACTCTTTCTCCAACAGTAGATCTAATTCAAAACCTTTTGCAATCAACTTCGCCAAAATCGGATAAAGTTCTTTTTCTTGTTCTAACTTAATTTTAAGGAGACTGCGATTGTAGTAGTCTTTTGCAAACCAATCCGACTTGTATTCAGCTGCTCTTTCATACTTCTTCTCTGCACCAACAAAGTTGTTTTCAGTATTTAAAACTTCCGCCTGATTCACATAGTAATAGTAATTCGATAACGAATCGCTTATTTGGGCAAATAGCTGATAACTGAAAAGGAGTAATAATATTATAAGCGTTAGCCTGGAATTCATTTTCATGAAACTAAAAATACAACTATGTTGCTTTTCCAAAAAGGCGTTAACAATACTTTAACAATGAATTATGGAGCATTCATATCGTAACAAAGTACACTAAGATTTAACGCCCGCAGATCACGCAGATTTTCGCAGATAAATTCAGGATAAAAAATTCAAATCAATTTATCACAAAGACACAAAGTACACTAAGGTTTAACGCCCGCAGATCACGCAGATTTTCGCAGATAAATTCAGGATTAAAAATTCATAATTGCACTAAACACAAAGACACGAAGTACACTAGACTTAAACGAATATTAATAATTGGCCTTAAATGGAGATAATCACTACCAAGTTTAAACACTTTCTAACTTCATAAATTTCAGTACTTCTTACTACGCTTCCACCTCCAATTCAACAAAATACCCGCCGTATTTTCGGATGTTAATTACAACTCCGCCCTCAAATAGCAGATACTGTCCTTTTATGGCTTCGAGCTTTCCTTCCAACATTGGCTCTTTATCTAGGTTATGGCTTTTCACTTTTTGAGGAAAACGAATCGCAGGATACTCTAATTCTGTTACTTCATCGTCGTCGCTCACCAATTCCATCCACTCTTCATCGAGCTTGTCAATAAGCAAATCTTTGGTTTCAATAATATTTATGTCAGTTGCAACCTCGTTTTTCAGCATTCTCTGCCATGGCGTTTTATCGGATGCAAATTCTTTTAAAGCCACTTCCATCATTCCGGCTTGGTATCTATTTTCTGTAATAGCAATTTTTACCGCCCTTGAAGCACCTTGATCAATCCAACGGTAAGGCACTTGTGTTTCACGTGTTATGCCCACTTTTATACCTGATGCTATGGCCAAATAAACCACATGCGGTTGATTGTGGTTGCGTTCTTCCCACTCTACATCTCTGCCTTTTCCTAAATGTGCTTCACACAATTCAGGTCTAAGAATACATGGTGCAGCCTGAGGAGCATTCATGAAACAAGGGTAACAAAAGCCTTGACCAAATGATTTTTTGGTAACCCTACCGCAGTTTACACAATTAATTACTCCGGTAAACTTCATTTTGAAATGAGTTCCCACCAAAGCGGTCATGTCAATCTGGTTCTCACCTAAATTTAAGGTATATTGAATTGGACTAGCCAACTCCGTTTGCATTTTTCTCAGGTTTCCCTCAAACAGTCTTGTTTCCATTTTGCGAAAGTAAACGCAATAATTTAATGTATCAATTTGTGCCTCTCATCAATTCATGTATTTTATAATATGACCTTATTTTCATCTAAAACTTCAATTGAGTTCACTTTAAAACATCTTACAGAAATACTAATTTAGACCCTTCATGAAAGCACTTTCGAATCTTCAAATTAGTATTCTTTTTATTGTCTTAGGATTCTTGCTTTATGGCAATACCCTTGGCCATGATTTTGCATTGGACGATGCCATTGTAATTACCGATAATGACTTCACAAAAAAAGGCTTTTCAGGGATTTGGGATCAACTTAGCAATGACCAATTTGTAGGTTTCTATGGCGAAAAGAAGGAGTTGGTGGCTGGTGGTCGTTACCGACCGCTCTCTATGGTAATTTATAATATTCAGTATGCCCTTGCAGGGGAAAATCCTTTTGTAGGTCATTTGGTTAATGTGCTTTTTTACATGTTAAATGGAATTTTACTTTTTAAAGTAATAGATCGAATAATTCCTTCTTTTGAGGGCTTCTTAAAGGTTATTTCTTTCCCTCTTTTGGTAAGTTTACTTTGGTTCTTTCACCCTATACACACAGAGGTTGTAGCCAACATAAAAGGCCTAGATGAAATTATGGCCTTCTGTTTTGAATTAGGCACCTTGTGGTTTGTGTTAAATTACCTTGAAAGTAGAAAATTTAAAGACCTAGTTCTAATATCAATTCTCTTTTTTCTTGGTTTACTTTCAAAAGAGAATACAATTACTTGGGTAGCTGTCATTCCGTTAGCGGTCTATTTTTTTACAGTTCATTCTTTCAAAAAAGCACTTCCCGCATACGGAGCTATACTAGCAGCCGCTATAGCATGGGCTGCAGTTCGATACCAAGTGGTAGGAGGAGGCATTACTAGTGTTGCCGATAACATTATGAATGATCCATTTTTAGAGGCTAGTATTGCTGAAAAATACGCCACGATTGTATTAACCTTGGGCAAGTATATTTCGCTGCTTATATTTCCTCATCCACTCACCTACGACTATTATCCGAAGCACATTCCAATAGTTGGTTGGGGCAATAAGTGGGTTATTTTTTCAATTTTAGCATACTTGACTTTAGGTGGAATTGCCGTTTGGGGATTTTTTAAAAAACACCAAGTAGCATTTGGCATTCTTCTGTTTGCTATCACGTTAAGTATTGCTTCTAACCTAGTATTTGTAATTGGTGCCTTTATGAATGAGCGATTTGTCTACGTTTCGTCATTGGGCTTTGCTCTAATTTTAGGTTATTTTCTTTTTAAGTTGTCCCAAAAATCGAAAATTTCGAACAGTTTCATGAGCCTGTTATTGGTGATTATTTTTGGGCTGTATTCGTTTAAAACCATAACGAGAAATGAAGTATGGGAAAGTAACCTCACCTTAGCTACTCACGATGCAAATATTTCTGTAAACGGCGCAAAAAGCAATGTAATGGCCGGCGGTATTCTCACTGAAAATGCTATGAAACTTAGCAACCCTGCCGAAAAACAGAAAATGCTGCAAGAGGGAATGGTTTACTTAGAGAGAGCCATTCGTGTTTATCCAGAATACATTGATGCATTGATTTTAATGGGAAATGCGCAGTGGGAACTAACACAAAATGTCAATCGTGCCCTACCCTACTACTACCGTATTTTGGCCATTAATCCATACCATGAGAATACGCTTCAAAACATGTATATTATAGTTGAGCAAGCCAAAAGTGCAGATGATAAGATTGGCGCATACCAACAGTTACTTCGATACAATCCCAACGAAATGAAGGCCTACTTAAATTTAGGAAGAGTGTACGGCAGGGAAAAAAACGATTTAAAAAATGCCCAACAATACCTTGAAACGGCTTTAAAAATAGCTCCTAACAACTATGATGTTTTAAGCAATTTGGGCACGCTTTACGGCCTCACCAAAAATTACCAGTCTGCTATTGATGTATTAGTTAAGGCTTCTCAAATAAAACCAACCATAGCAAAAACTCATGTTGATTTGGGCTTAAGCTACTATTTTACAAATCAAATTGAAAAAGCAAAAGCAGAATTTGACCGCGCTGCTCAATTGGATTCTAAAATTGACCGAACACAATTCCCCGTATAATCATGCCTTGGCCTAAAATAAATTTTCCAGAAAAAAACCCTCCACTTGTAACGGAACGATTAGAATTGAAGTGGCCTGAATTGATTGATGCAAAAGAATTATTTGAGATGCGTTCTGATTCAAATTTTACAAAATTTTTAGCAAGGTACCCGATGAAAGACATTTCTGAAGCCGAAGATTACATTCAGAATATTCACGATGGTTTTAAAACTGAAAAAGGCTTATCTTGGAAAATATGCCAAAAAGGGAGTTACATATTAATCGGCTGCATTGGCTTTTAGGCCATTGATTACACTCATTTTAAAACAGAAATTGGCTATGGCATTCATCCAAACTTTCAGCAGCAAGGTTTCTTAACCGAAGCACTTAATGCCATGGTCAGCTATATATTTAATCAGCTGGGCTTGCATTCCATTCAAGCTAACGCCGATGTTGAGAACATTGCTACCATTAGGCTACTCGAAAAATGCGGTTTTGAAAAACAAGCACATTTTAAAGAAAACTACTTCTTCGATGGTCAGTTTTTAGACAGTGCTATTTATTGCAGGGTGAACAAAAAGCAAATGCATTCATAAACATCAGAAGTTTAACCTTGTTATTCTTAAATTTGGAAAAAGTCAATGGGCAATGGAAAATCAAGAAATTGAAGAAATAAAAAAGAGAATCAACAACCTAATTTCAAATGACAAAACCGCGTCATCCGTAAAAGAAGATTCGAACAATTATGCCTTCGAAGACTCTGTACAGCTGACCAAAGAGCAATACCTCGAAATTGAATTAGGGCTAGAACAGATAAAAAGAGGCGAAGTTTACAATGCACGAGAAGTATTAAAATCACTTAGGAATTGGTAGTACAGTTTTCAGGTTTGGCGAAAAGGAAACTTGAGTTGCTTTCCGTTTATTTAGTTATAGAATGGGGAGAAGAAAGTGCCGACAAGTTTTTTAACACGTTTGATGAAAAAGTAAACCAAGTCGAAAGCTTTCCTAAGAGTTGTAAAAACTTCATCAACTCGAAAATCAAAATTTGTATTGTATCTTCTCAAACATCTTTCCTATATCAACTCAACAATAATAAAATCGAGATCATTACGGTTTTCGACAACCGACAGAATCCAACCTTAATATACAACGACCTTTTAGACTATTTTTCATGAAAAAAACACTCACTTTATTACTTATAACTCTTACTCTTCAAGGCCTTAAAGCCCAAAGAACCATTGAAAGTTCGGCCGATATTTTTCAAGAAATTAAAAAGCTGAACGTAATGACCAATGTACTCTACTTGGCAGCGCATCCAGATGATGAAAATACGAGGTTAATCGCATGGTTAGAAAACGAAAAACTAGCACGAACGGCCTATTTAAGTTTAACCAGAGGAGACGGAGGTCAGAATTTGGTGGGAACTGAAAAGGGAGACGCCATGGGCGTATTAAGAACACAGGAGCTATTGGAAGCGAGGAAAGAAGATGGAGCCGAACAGTTTTTTACTAGAGTAGATGATTTTGGATACTCAAAAACTGCAGAAGAAACGTTTGAGAAATGGAATAAAAAGGAGGTGCTTTCTGATGTGGTTTACATTATTAGAAAATTTAAACCAGATGTAATTGTTACGCGTTTTCCACCTGATGCTAGAGCAGGTCACGGGCATCATACCGCTTCGGCCATGCTCGCTGAAGAAGCGTTTAAATTAGCCGGAGACAAGTCGGCATTTCCATATCAATTGAAAACCCTAGATGTTTGGCAGCCTACCCGAATTTTATGGAATACTTCGGTTTGGTGGGACAAGCAAATCCCTGAACAGGCTGCAAAAAGCCCTGACGAATATGTAAAAATCAACATTGGCGATTACAACGAACTACTTGGCCTCTCCTATTCAGAAATTGCTGCAGACAGCCGTTCTCAGCACAAAAGCCAAGGGTTTGGAAGCGCGAGAAGCAGAGGCAACCAGTTAGAATATTTAAAACACACAGCGGGCTCACCTGCTCAAAACGACGACTTGTTTCATGAAATTGAAACCTCTTGGCAACGGGTAAAAGGAAGCGAAAAAGTAAGTGAGATCATCGATCAGCTGGTTTCAAATTATAACTTTTCTGAGCCTGCCCAATCGGTAGAGAAACTAATTGAATTGCATAACGCCATTCAAAACATGCCTGATAATGACTTTAAGAGCCAAAAGCTGAAAGATGTAAAAGCCATTATTAAAGCTGCAGCAGGAATAAAAGCGGAGGTGCTTTCTGATAGATTTAACTACATTCATTCTGACACAATTTCAGGCCAATTTACCATTGTTCAGCGATCTGAAATTCCGATGAAGTTAAAATCGGTAACCCCTAACTTAGACTCCGGCTTTTACAACCTGAATTTAGAACCCAATGAACTCAAAACGTTTGGTTTTAATTTTCAAACAATGGCAGGTAATTCACACCCTTATTGGTTGCCGTATGAAGATTATAAAACACGCATGTTTTTTGGTGCAGAATTATTGAGAGGGCAGCCGGAAGCAGGAGCTATTCAAACATTTAAATATACATTAGAACTTTTCGGAGAAGATATTGAGTTTGAAGAGGCGATTGATTACAAATGGACGGATCGAGTAAAAGGTGAGTTACATAGGAATGTAATTATTAGTCCAATTATTACGGTAACACCAGCAGATAAAGTCCATATCTTTTCATCAAATGAATCACAAAAAATTAGCTTTTTGGCGGAAGGTAATTTAGTTGGTGCAATAGGCACGGTAACTTTACAAACTCCTAAAGGGTGGACAGTTGAACCCAATAGAATAGAGCTTAAATTTAATTTCATTGGCGAACAAAAAGCATTGCAATTTACGCTTACCCCACCTGAGGAGCCATCTACGGGTGATATTGAATTTAGGGTAAATGGCGAAGCTGCTAAAGCTGTACAACGAATCGAATACGACCATATTCTACCACAAATTATGTTCCCAAAGGCAACTGCCAAAGTGGTAAAAATGAATTTAAATAAAACGGTAAAAAACATTGGTTACGTAAAAGGCAGTGGCGACGAAGTAGCGCAAAATTTAGGCGGTGTTGGATTTAACGTAGTTTCATTTGAAGCGAAAGATTTAGCCGTATTCGACTTGTCGATGTTTGAAACTATAATTGTGGGAATTAGAGCCTACAATACTGAACCAAGTATGAAAAATGGCAACGCTGTTTTAAATGAATTTGTAAAAAACGGTGGAAATGTAATTGTGCAATACAATACCAGTAGAGGTTTGGTAACGGAAGACATCGGACCATACCCTTTTCAAATTTCTAGAAATAGAGTAACCAAAGAAGAGGCTAAACCAACCTTCTTAGCGCCGAAACATCCTCTTTTGAATACTCCTAACAAGTTAACCAACGAAGATTTTAACAATTGGGTACAAGAAAGAGGTTTATATTTTGCAGATGAATGGGACGAAAAGTATACTCCAATTATTGCGTGGAACGATCCAGGAGAAGAACCACAAAAGGGAAGTATTTTAGTAACTGATTATGGACAAGGACACTTCATTTTTACAGGAATTTCTTTTTTCAGACAATTGCCTGCGGGAGTTCCAGGAGCTTATCGCTTATTGACAAATATGATTTCTTATGGAAAATAAACTCGAAGAAAGACCGCCTTTTTTCAAGAAATGGAGCGGACTATACACCTTTATTTTAGTTTTTGAAATCATTTTAATTTTGATTTTCATTTGGATCACCAATACCTATTCAGCATGAACGGATTAAGCTGGATTGATTGGACTGTAATGCTCGGCACCTTGTTCACCATTGTGGCCTATGGCGTTTGGAAAACAAGAGGAGCAAAAAACATAGAAGGTTACTTACTTGGTGGAAAAGAATCGAATTGGTGGACCATTGGGTTATCTGTAATGGCAACTCAAGCTTCAGCCATCACTTTTTTGTCTACCCCGGGGCAAGCCTACATGGAAGGAATGGGCTTTGTGCAGTTTTACTTTGGTTTGCCATTGGCCATGATTGTTATTTCTACAGTCTTTATTCCTCTCTACTACAAGCTAAAAGTGTATACGGCATATGAGTTTTTAGAGTCTCGATTCGACAACAAAACAAGAATGCTTACTGCTTCTTTATTCCTGCTACAAAGAGGCTTAGCCGCAGGAATTACCATTTACGCTCCGGCTATTATTTTATCTCAAATTCTCTCCATTGAACTCAATTACACCATCTTTTTTATTGGCGGGTTGGTAATTATTTATACGGTCTCTGGCGGAACAAAGGCAGTAAGTCAAACGCACAAACAGCAAATGGCCGTTATTTTTCTAGGAATGTTCATTGCGGCAGGTTTCCTTATTTCTTTTTTAACTGACAACATCTCTTTTTCAGAAGGAATTGAAGTTGCTGGAATTATGGATAAGATGGAGGTCATTGATTGGGAGTTTAATCCGGGAAGTCGGTATAACATTTGGTCAGGAATTTTAGGCGGTTTCTTTTTGCAATTAAGTTATTTTGGAACCGATCAATCGCAAGTGCAGCGTTACCTTTCCGGAAGTTCAGTGAAAGAAAGTAGATTGGGTTTGATGTTTAACGGATTGCTCAAAATTCCAATGCAGTTTTTTATTCTTTTTGTTGGAATTTTACTGTTCTTGTTTTATCAATTTGTAATGCCTCCACTCCACTTTAATGCAGAGAACGTGGAGAATGTAAAGCAGTCGGAATATGCAATGCAATACGAAGAGTTGGAAGCCAAACAGCAAATTGTATTTGATGCGAAAAAAGACATGATTTTTCAATATCAGAAAGACCCTGAAAATGCGGAATTAAAAACGGCCATTCAAGGCTATCATGCCGAAGAACAAGCGCTGATGAAAGACTCAAAAGAGTTGATTTTAAAGGCAGATCCTGATGCACCAATCGAAGACGACGATTATATCTTCATTACTTTTGTTACCAACTTCTTACCCATTGGTTTGGTTGGATTGCTATTGGCCGTTATCTTTTCAGCTGCCATGTCATCTACCTCGGCAGAGCTTAACGCGTTGGCAAGCACCACAACGGTTGACATCTACAAAAGAAACATAAAACAAGATGGAGATGAAAAGCATTATTTAATTCGCTCGAAGCTATTTACATTCATGTTTGGCATATTGGCCATTATTTTCGCCGTTTTGGCTGACTTATTTGACAATTTAATTGAGGCCGTAAACATATTGGGATCCTTATTTTACGGAACTATTTTAGGGGTATTCTTAGTTGCTTTCTTCTTCAAAAAAGTAAAAGGAAATGCAGTGTTTATTGCGGCTTTAATTTCTCAAGTCATTATTATTGTTTTATTCACACTTAACAAACGAGGTGATATTGATATAGCCTACTTGTGGTACAATTTAATTGCTCCAGGTTTGGTGATTGGGTTTGCGGTGATTTTCGAACAAATCGTTAGTAATGGAACGAAAACTCCCTAATAACATCACTCCTACTTCGTTTTCTGACCACTCCTCCGAGGGAGGAGAAGGTTCCCCTCAGAAGGAGGAGTGTCCGCAGGACGGGGTGGTACTAACAACTATTGGATAAGTAAAGATTTTCAGAAACTTCGTACACAACTTACCACATAACCCAAAGCTCAAGTTGCTGGCGAGAGAAAAACGAAAAGCAGGAATTTTACCTGAAGTTCTTTTCTGGCAACAAGTACACAAAAAGAAATTTTATGCCATTGACTTTGACCGACAACGAATTATTGGGAATTACATCGTTGATTTTTATGTAAAAGCCCTGGGCTTAGTAGTAGAAATTGACGGAAGTAGTCACGACCATAAACAAGAGTACGATGCGAAAAGGCTGCTTATGACAAAGAAAATTTAGGCCTGAAAGTATTCAGATTGAGCAATGAAGTTGTTAAGAAAAACATTGGAATGGGGATGCAAGCTTTAGAAGATTATATTGTTGAAAATTATGGTTTGGTTAAATAACCTCTTATTACTATTTCTTGTAGTTTGAATTCTATAAATTCGTAATTCAACAATAGTTGAACAATAATCAGATTTGATTAAATTTGATAAAACTCATAGAGCATGGACATTCACGCAACAAAAATTGAACTTGTAAAATTACTTTTAGAAACAAGCGAAATTAGCACACTTCAGAAAGTAAAAGATATTCTCAAAGACAAGCAAAGTGTTGAGTATGATTTGACACCTGAACAGAATAGTATTTTAGAAGAACGAGTTGCCAAATATGAAAAAGGAGAATTAGAATTCTCAACGTGGGAAGCTATTGAAAAGAAGTTCAATGACTAAGCCATTAAGAATTTCAAAAGAGGCTGAACTTGAAATTTTAGATGCATATCTATGGTATGAGTCAAATAGTACAGGACTTGGTAAAAAATTTAGAGCTGAGCTTAGTAAACAATTTCAACAAATTAAAAATTTCCCATCCTTATTTCCAATACACAAGAGAAATGAGCAGTTTCCAATTCAAAAGTGCGTGCTCAAAGTTTTTCCTTTTATAATTTTTTATTCTAATTCTGAGAAGTCAGTTGACGTAATTGCTGTTTTTCACTCATCTAGAAAACCTAAATATTGATGCTCCCCTTCGCCAACCTTTCCTTTTGGGAAAAAGAAACTTTTCTCACCAACGTTGATTACCTCATCATCGGTTCGGGTATTGTTGGTCTGTCGACAGCCATTCATTTGAAAAAGAAGCAACCGAACAAAAAAGTACTGATTCTAGAAAGGGGGTACCTCCCAACGGGAGCGAGCACAAAAAATGCAGGTTTCGCATGCATTGGCAGTGCTTCAGAACTATTGGATGATTTAAACCACAGTTCGGAAAATGAGGTTTTTGAAACCGTAGAAAAGCGATGGAAAGGCTTGTTGTATTTACGGCAACTATTAACAGATGAAGCCATTGATTTTCAAAAATTAGGCTCGCATGAATTGTTTCAGGCTAATGAGAAAACCTTGTACAACGAGTGTATCGAAAAGCTCTCTTTCCTTAACACTTCACTTGAAAAAATCACCTCTATTCCACGAGTATTTCAAACAGCTCCTCAACACCTTGTAATTAGCGGAATGAATGGATTTCAACACGCCATTTTCAACGCAGCAGAAGGTCAAATTGATACGGGAAAAATGATGAAATCATTAGTGAGTTTAGCACAATCACTAGGTGTTAAAATTCTCAATTCAATTGAAGTAACTCACATTAATACAAACGAGGTTGTAACAAACTATGGTAAAATATCATTTCACAAACTAGCCATTTGTGTAAACGGTTTAGCCAAGCAGTTTATGCCCAACGAGGATGTTGCACCTGCGCGGGCTCAAGTTGTGGTAACTTCTCCAATAAAAAATTTACAGCCCAACGGAATTTATCATTTCGATAAGGGATATTATTATTTTCGCAACATTGGCAATCGAATTCTTTTTGGCGGTGGCAGAAATTTAAATTTTGAGGCCGAAGAGACTGATGAACTAAACACCTCTGACCAAATAATAAACCATTTAAGTTCATTGCTTGAAACGCACATTCTTCCAAACTCGGCTTTTACAATTGAGCATCAGTGGGCGGGAACTATGGGTATTGGCAAAACGAAAGCCCCAATTGTAAAGCACCTAAAAGACAGTATTTACTGCGGAGTTCGATTAGGAGGAATGGGTGTTGCCATTGGAACAATTGTTGGTAAAGATTTGTCTAAATTAATTTTAGATTCTACTTCATGAAAGGATTTGCATTCATTGTTTTGATGGTTAGCTCTACTAACTACTTTACGCCCAAAGAGAAAGAATCAATTAATTACGATGAAAATCGGCAATTGACTTGGAGTGATTATCAAGCTCGTCCCAACAAAGCAAGTTCATTTAAAGCACTTACTGCAACAGTTGTTTCCTTTAGTGCAAAATCCGACGGTAAAACGCTTCAACTTACTTTACAAAATACCTTCGAGCCCCATAATTCATGGACTAAAACCGCCGAAAATGTAGCTTTATTAGAGCACGAACGTCTTCATTTTCAACTTTCTGAATTGTATGCAAGAAAACTCAGAAAGGAAATTTTGGAAACGAAATTTAAATCTAGTGGCCAAAAATTAATGAATGACATTGGCAAACTGTATGAAAAAAAGATGCAGGAACTTACTGTTGTTCAAAGAAAATACGATAAAGAAACAGACCACTCCATCAATCAAAAGGAGCAGAAAGAATGGGAAATAAAAATCAAAACCCAACTAGCGGAGCTCAGAAAATATTCCATTGCTGAAATTACAATTGAGTTGTAACGCTTTTCATGACGAACTTTTC
>CAJQLW010000068.1 GCA_905479325.1 uncultured Flavobacteriales bacterium | reverse complement strand
GATTACCAACAATTGCAGTTGTACTAAAACAGGGTTTAGAGTTGCGTTTAACTTTATACTTGGTTGTCATATTGCTAAAATAGTTAATCTTTAAACTATTCTAAACTACATTATTTACTCCAACACAATTTACTATTGTTTAACTTCTGTACGGACTGCAAGTCCTCTTCTACTCTTTTCACGGAATAAAAGTCGATGAAAACTTGGGGCATAAAAAAAAGGCATTTCTTTGAAAGAAATGCCTTTTCAATACTCGTTTTATACTTCTTAGTTCACAGCAGCTTGAAACTCTGAATCGTCTTTGTACTTAGTGAATTCAGCATCTTTCTTTGCCTTAGCTTTCATATCGCCGTTAGCAGCAATAGAAGCTTTCAAGTTAGAAACCATCATGTTCTTGTCGCCCATTCTAGCTCCAATAATTGCTTTCAAATATAAACTCTCTGCAGAGTTTGCAGTTGAAGAACCGTCTATCGTTTGAACAGCTGTTTGGTAGTCACCATTCAACGTTTGAGCTAAAGCAGCGTTGTATGACTTCGTAGAACCATAGTTAGAAACTGCATCAGAATAATCTCCTTTCAACATTTGTAAGTAACCCATGTTAGCTCCAACTTCAGCACCTGCTCCGTTAGCAGCAGCATAATATTCCATTGCCTTCTCATTGTTACCCATTGCTCTTTCGTACACACCTAAGTTATTGTTGATAACAGGATTGTTTGGTGAAAGTGAATTTGCTTTGTCAAAATTAGACTTCGCGTCAGCCATTAAGTTTTGCATAGTTTGAATGTATCCAATGTTATTTGGACCTCTCCAATCGTTAGGAAATAACTTAGCAAAAGTTACATAAATGTCCACTTTCTTTTGCATGTCGTCAAACATAGTAGCAGAATACAATAACTCTTCAGCGCTTAATGTATCTGGATTAGAAACTGCAAATTCTTTGATTTTTTCATCAGAGAAACTTGTCATTTCACCTTTAAGGTTGATCTCAGATCTTCTTAAGTTTGGTAAAATTTGCTCTTGAATTACTTCAAACGTAGCGGCTAAATTTCTAATTTCTTCTTCTCTTTTAGAATTGTCTTCATACATCGAAAGAACTCTTAAAATTAAATCTTTGTCTTTAATGTCTGAAGATTGCATTGCTGCTTTAAAACCTTCCCAATCTTCACCTTTTCCATTCTTCATGAAGAAGTCTTTATCAGAAGCAGCTTTTACTCTTGCACCTTTTAAAATAGAGTTTACAGAAGAAGCTCCTGTATTAGCTCTTTGGTTAGCTAAGTTAGCGTTCAAAGAAATCTCACCTTCTGGAGAAGCATATGCAGTAACATCAGCACCTTTGAAAACAAACATTGGATTCTTTGCCATTTTAGCAGCCCAATCTTTCATAGCCTTAACATCCTCATCAGATAATTCTGAAGAACGAACGTTTGATTTGTTCTTATCGTAATTGATAACAGCAGTAGAGTTCATTGGAGTTACTTTCGTAAACTTATCTGCTCCAACAATTGCCATATCGTCATCCATTGCAGACATTGGAGTAATAATAGTTCCTGTTGCAACCTGAACAGGCTCAAAAGATTTTTCCTTACCATTATACTTTCCAACAGCAGAAGCGTTCAAAGTCGCAACGTCCATTCCTTTTACGTAAGCAATCTTATCTGTGTAAGAAAAGCTACCGCCCTTTTCGTAATTGATTTTTTGACCTGAAACCTCAGATGTTTCACCTACTAAAATTATTTTGTCTAAATCCTTGTCAGCGCCTTCGTACTTTACTGTAGGAGTAATTTCTACAGAAACTTTCTTGTTGAAAAACTTAGGTGGAATCGTTCCAGCAATATTTACTTCAACACTATCGCCATGCATTTCAAGCGGGTTTGGAGTAACTGTGTAACTTACCTCGTCAGCTCTTTTTGTCATGTTTTTTAATGGATTACAAGCTACGGTTGTAACGGCAGCTAATCCTACAAAAGCGAATGATTTAATGGTATTTTTCTTCATTTTAATAGTATTCTAAACAATTTAGTTTTAAGGTGCAATATTAGTTAATTCTACGATTACTTACAAATAGTGAAAGACTTCTTTACTATTTCCGATTAACTTGACTTCCACAGTTTACATTCTAAGCTATCATTACATATAGACAACAACTTAACAACTGATATTTCTGAGTGCGGAAGTGTCATTTTGGGGTTCAAGTCGACTAGTGGCAAGAGCACAAATTTTCGGTAAACCATCAAAGAATGAGGTATTTTAAGAACATTTGAATCATACGTCTGATGATTGTATGTGAGAATGTCTATATCTATAACCCGATTTTGATAAACTGCTCCAGATTTGGATGTCCTGCCTATTTGTTGTTCAATCTCCTGAGTAGCGAATAATAAATCCAACGGATTTAAATCTACATATAAGTGAATAACACAATTCAAGAATGGGTTCAACGACTCGTTACCCCAAGGAGCTGATTCATAAATGGGCGAAACAACCAGTTTATGCGGTGTGAGCTTTTGCAACTCCTCTTGAGCATTGCTAATGTTCAACTCACGATTGCCTAAATTTGTTCCAATCGACAAGTAAACGCTATTTCCCCTTTTATCACTTCGCTTTACCATTAATGTAAATCTATTCAATTCCAACTTCGGTTGAGGCTAAGTTTGTGTAAAATATTTAACAAATGAAACAGTTTTTCAAATTTATGTTCGCCTCCATGTTGGGGTTTGGTTTAACCGTATTTCTTGTAGTCGTATTCTTTATCGCTAGTATATCTGCGCTGATAGCAGGAGCAGAAAATAAAGAGGCTCCAAAAATTGCGCAAAACAGTGTTCTCCATATACAGTTCGAGAATACCATTCAAGATCGGCCATCGAACAACCCTCTTGATAATTTTAATTTCAACACGTTCGAAAACAAAACCCCTCTTAGCCTAAAGAATATTTTAGATAACATTCAAAAGGCAAAAGCAGATGAAAATATAAAGGGCATTTATTTGGACATTGCAAGTCTGCAAGCAAACATGGCTAGTGTTGAAGAAATAAGAAGTGAGTTAATCGACTTTAAAAAGTCGGGGAAATTCATTGTTAGTTACAGTGAAAATTTCGGACAAAGTGAATATTACTTGAGCAGCGTTGCCGATGAAATTTACTTAAACCCTGCAGGAGAAATGACTTTTAAAGGTCTAAGTGCACAGGTGATGTTTTTTAAAGACATGCTTGGTAGATTGGATATTGACATGCAAGTTATTCGACACGGCAAGTTCAAAAGTGCAATTGAGCCGTTTATTAGAGAAGACATGAGTGAAGCCAATCGCGAACAAGTTTCTACCTTGGTGAATACATTATGGAACCACATGACGGAGCAAATCAGCTCAGCTCGAAATATATCTGTGGAGCAATTAAACACGATTGCGAATGAATTGCTAATTAGAAGTGCAAAAGATGCTAAACAATACCAATTGGTAAATGACCTAAAGTATGAAGATGAAGTATTGGCTTTATTGAAGGAAAAAGTAGGTATTGAAAAGGATGATGAGTTGGAAACAATTGCTCTAAAAAAATTGAACAAAGTAAAAGCTACAGAAATTGCGGATAGCAAAATTAAGCTGAACTCTAAAAATAAGGTTGCCGTGATATTTGCAGAAGGCGAAATTGTTAGCGGTGAAAGCAGAGATGGAGTAATGGGTTCTGAAACCATTGCAAAGGCAATTAAAAAAGCAAGACAAGATGATAAAGTAAAAGCGATTGTTTTACGGGTTAATTCACCTGGAGGAAGCGCACTAGCATCTGATGTAATGTGGAGAGAAGTTACCTTGGCAAAAGCTGTAAAACCAGTTGTTGTATCAATGGGCGGAGTAGCAGCTTCTGGCGGTTACTATATTTCTTGTGCAGCTGATAAAATATTTGCTGAAGCGAGTACCATTACTGGATCTATTGGTGTATTTGGTCTTATTCCAAACATGAAAGGAATGTTTAACAATAAATTAGGCATCAACATAGACCGAGTAAACACCAATACTTTTTCAGATGGATTGACTCCATTTAGACCTTTAGAAGAAAAAGAGAAAGAGGCGTTGAAAAGCATGATTGAAGACATTTATTCGGACTTTACACAAAAAGTAGCAGACGGAAGAGGAATGACTCAAGCCAATGTTGATAGTATTGGCCAAGGAAGAGTTTGGACCGGAATTAATGCAAAAGAGATTGGCTTGGTTGATGAGATTGGCGGTTTGAATGACGCAATTGCATTCGCAGTTAAAACTAGCAATTTAGAGGACTACAGGCTGGATGAAATGCCTGCCCAAGAAGACCCTTTCGAAAAAATGATGAAAGGACTCTCAAGTGAGGTTAGAATTCAAATTTTAGGTGAAGATATTGGAAAAGCTGAGCACTACTATAGAAACATTAAAAGTGTAATTAGCACTAGAGGTGTTTACACAAGACTTCCTGTTGAGATCATTATCGACTAAAAATAGTTTAAATTAATAAAAACCGCCTCTCGTGACGAGAGGCGGTTTTTTTATGGCGCATATGCTCAAAATATCATTATTTTTATGAAAATCAAACTTTGTATCAATAATGCCAATTTTCAATTCAATTTTTTCTTGGTGGATGAAAAAAAGAGCTCATCAGATTGAGCTTTTTATGAAATACCCTATTGAAGTTCAGAACGAATGGTTTGAAGAACTTGTGACAACGGCAAAGAATACAGAGTTCGGTAGAAAATACAAATTCAGCTCGTTTGAAAACGACAAGCACTTTAAAGAATCCGTTCCCGTTCAAGATTATGAAGACTTGAAACCATATGTAGACCGATTAAAAAAAGGAGAACAGAATCTGATTTGGCCTACGGAAACGAAGTGGTTTGCAAAATCTTCGGGTACAACTTCTACCAAAAGTAAATTTATTCCTGTAACAAAGGAGGCATTAGAAGAGTGTCATTACAAAGGTGGAAAAGACATGCTTTCCATTTATTGTAAAAGACACCCTGAGACCCATGTTTTCACAGGAAAAACCCTAATGATGGGAGGAAGCAGTCAAACCATAGATCCAAACACAGATTCCTATGTAGGAGATCTTTCTTCTATTATCATTAAGAACTTACCCTTTTGGGCAGACATTATGCGTACGCCCGACCGAGAAACGGCTTTGCTAAAAGACTTTGAGGAAAAGTTGAGCAGAATGACAAGAATGACTGCGAACGAAAATGTCACAAGTCTTTCAGGGGTTCCATCGTGGATGCTCATATTATTAAACAAAATTTTACAAGAAACCGGAGCTCCTAACATTTCTACCATTTGGCCCAATTTAGAAGTTTTCTTTCATGGTGGAGTTGCGTTCACACCCTACAGACAACAATTTAAAGAGTTAATTCCAAGTTCTAAAATGAACTATATGGAAACATACAATGCCTCTGAAGGATTTTTTGGAATTGAAGATTTACATCACGATGGTGAGCTATTGTTGATGTTAGATTACGGAATTTACTATGAATTCGCTCCATCGAGTGAGTGGGACAAAAAATTTCCGAAAACATTGAGTTTAGACGAAGTAGAATTAAATACCAACTATGCTTTAATAATTTCAACAAACGCGGGTCTTTGGCGCTATAAAATTGGAGATACAGTTCAATTTTTGTCAAAATATCCGTTTAGAATAAAAGTATCTGGCAGAACAAAGCATTTTATGAATGCCTTTGGCGAGGAAGTTATAATTGACAATGCTGAACTCGCCTTAGAACATGCTTGTAATTTAACAAGTTCCAGTATCGAAGATTATACTGCTGCGCCTATTTATTTAACCAACAAAGAAGCAGGCAAGCACCAATGGCTCATTGAATTTAGAAAGCAGCCCGACAACTTAGAACAGTTCACTCATTATCTTGACGAAAAGTTACAACAATTAAATTCAGATTACGAAGCAAAACGAAAAGGTAATATGGCATTGAAATTGCCGTTGGTAGAATCAATGCCTCAGGGAACTTTTTACAACTGGATGAAGAAAAAGAATAAACTTGGAAGTCAAAACAAAGTTCCTAGATTAAGCAATACTAGAGAATACGTGGAAGATATTCTTGCCATGAACCAAAAAGCAGAATGAAAAAAACGCTCCTACTTTTTCTATGTTTTCTTAGCCTATCTTGCTTTTCTAGCGAAGAGACTTTGGGGAGAAAGTTGTTCGAGATTAATCATAAAGCAGATTTTTTCACTACCGATCAGCTTGGTAATATTTTCTTATGGAACCACAACTTTATTTGGATGTATTCAAACAAAGGCGATTCGCTTTCAGCTTTTAACAGTAGAAAGTACGGCGCAATTAGCCATGTAGACGCTACCAACCCATATGAGATATTGGTATTTTTTTCCGACTACAATTTAATCCTATTTCTCGACAACTACCTAAGCGACAACGGAAAAGAAATTGATTTACAAGAATTAGGTTTTGATCAAATTTCAAACGCCTGTAAATCGAGGGGAAATAACATTTGGATTTATGATGTAATTCAGCAACGTGCTCTTCATTTAAATGACAATTATAAAAAAGACAAGGAAACGTTAAACCTTTCGCAGTGGTTCAATGAAAGAGTAACTCCCAATCAACTCTTAGAATTTAACAACCAACTATTCATTAGTTCAGACCATGCATTGTTTGTATTTGACCATTTTGGAACATTCAAAAGAAAGATACCCGTCGAGAACATTAAAGAATTTCAAGTTGTAAATGAAGAAATTAGATACATGAAGGGAGAGCAATATTGCAGTTACATTCAAAAAAACTTCAGTGAGTCGTGCAAAAATTTCCCCATTAGCAATGCAAAAAGTGTACGACTCGAAAAAACCGGCCTGTATGTTTTTAGTGCAAAAAAACTCTCCGTTTTTTCAGCGAATAATTAATCAAATCCCCTTGCTGTCCGCCTGCTTTTTATTATTTTAGTGCCTTATAAAATAGCACATATGCACATAGCAATAGCCGGAAACATTGGGTCAGGAAAAACTACCTTAACCTCACTTTTAGCCAAACATTACAAATGGGAACCACATTTTGAAGATGCTGATGAAAATCCGTATTTAAATGATTTTTACAATGACATGCAACGATGGTCCTTTAACTTGCAAGTGTATTTCTTAAACAACCGATTTAGTCAAGTACAGGAGTTTAGAAACAACAATAAGAATGTAATTCAAGATCGAACGATTTACGAAGATGCATATATTTTTGCTCCAAACCTTCACGCTATGGGATTAATGACTTCAAGAGATTTTGAAAGTTATTTCTCTTTATTTAAATTAATGGAAACGTTTATTGCTCCACCAGACCTATTGATTTACTTGCGTGCGTCTATTCCGGTTTTGGTAGAACAAATTAGTACCAGAGGCAGAGAATACGAAGAAAGCATTCGACTAGACTACTTAAAGCGATTGAATGAGCGTTACGAGGCGTGGATCAGCACCTACGATCAAGGAAAATTGCTGGTAATAGATGTTGACAACATTAACTTTTTAGAAAACAAAGAAGATTTAGGAAACGTAATTAGTAAGATTGACGCTGAAGTTCACGGACTTTTCTAAATATGTAACAAACTATATCGCATAAAAAAACCTTGAAGAAATCTTCAAGGTTTTTTTATGTCTTATTTTCACTAATCTCACTTAGCCTTTAAAAGCATTTAGTTTAAACTTTATAACAAACTCATCATAAATAAACTTATCTAAAAGGGCATCTAGCGATTTTGATTTGTAAGTAATTCCATACTTTGTTCTATCAATACTAAGAGCAGATTCAATTTCAAAACCTGTAGCTGTAGGAAGAACAATAGCATCAAATTTCATCACCTCTGTTACGTCTTTAATGGTGAACTCTCCCACTAAAACTTGGTTCCCGTCATCTTGCTTTGAACCGCTTGAAATATGAATCCTAGCTTCTGGATAGGTTGCAACATCGAAAAAATCAGCCGCTTTAAGATGTCCCACTAAATCCTGATTTTTTTCAGCATCTTCTATATCCACAACGGTAATAGAATTCATGTCTACAATTAACTCACCGTTTTGAATAACTCCATCTGCTACTTCAACTGAACCATTTTGAATTTGAATGTCACCAAAGTGCTCTCCGCCTACTTTTTGACCAACCCATCTGATTGATCCACTTTCAGCATTTAAAATATAAACACCGTCAGTTAAAGTGTTAGCGGCAGTCATTTCAGTTTCAATCATTACTTCTTTCGCCTCTTGAGAGTCGGCTGCTCCGTGAGCAACACCTTCAGAAATATGAGGAGCAATTACCAATGATACAATAGACATTAACTTAATTAGGATATTCATAGAAGGACCTGAAGTATCTTTAAATGGATCTCCAACCGTATCTCCGGTTACTGAAGCAGAATGTGCGTCAGAACCTTTGTATTCCATTTTTCCGTTAATCATAACTCCTTTTTCAAAAGATTTTTTAGCGTTATCCCAAGCTCCACCTGCATTGTTTTGGAAAATTCCCATCAATACTCCTGAAACTGTAACACCTGCTAATAAACCTCCCAACACTTCTGGTCCAAAAGAAAAACCTACTAAGATTGGAACAATTAAAGCAATCAAACCCGGAAGCATCATCTCTCGGATCGAAGCTTTTGTAGAAATCTCTACACACTTATCATACTCAGGCTTCGCTTTGTATTCCATAATACCCGGAATCTCTTTAAACTGGCGTCTTACTTCTTGCACCATGTCCATAGCAGCTCTACCAACAGCAGCAATACACAATGCAGAGAAAATAAAAGGAATCATTGCTCCTACAAATAAACCTGCCAAAACATCTGCTTTGTAAATGTCAATTGAATCAATTCCAGAAATACCAACAAAGGCAGCAAATAAAGCTAACGCTGTTAGCGCAGCAGAAGCAATTGCGAATCCTTTTCCAGCAGCAGCAGTAGTATTTCCTACAGCATCTAAATTATCTGTTCTTCCTCTAACCTCTTCCGGTAAACCACTCATTTCAGCTATACCTCCGGCGTTATCTGCAATTGGTCCGAAAGCATCAATGGCTAATTGCATCGCAGTAGTTGCCATCATACCTGCAGCGGCTATTGCAACACCATATAAACCTGCAAATTCGTGAGAAATGTAAATCCCAGCTGCTAAAACCAACACAGGAATTACAGTAGATTCCATTCCTACAGCTAAACCACCAATAATGTTGGTTGCGTGACCTGTTGAAGATTGTTGAACAATAGAATTAACAGGTTTTTTACCCATTGCAGTGTAATATTCAGTAACAATACTCATGATTGCACCAACAATAAGTCCTGTCATAATCGCCCAGAAAATATCTAAAGAAGTTAATTCATAACCTCTAATGGTCATGTTATCTACCATCATATAATCAACTAAGAAGTAAGAAGCGATAGCCGTTAAAACGACAGATGACCAGTTCCCTAAGTTTAATGCTCCTTGAACAGAACCATCTTCTCCTTTTACTTTAACGAATAAGGTTCCAATAATTGAAAAGATTAAGCCTAAACCTGCAATTACCATTGGTAATAAAATTGGCGAAAGGCCATTGAATTGATCAGGTGTTGCAAACTCTACCTCAGCACCCAATACCATTGTCGCCAAAATAGTTGCTACGTAAGATCCAAATAAATCAGCACCCATACCTGCTACATCACCTACGTTGTCTCCAACGTTGTCAGCAATAGTCGCCGGATTACGAATGTCATCTTCAGGAATACCTGCTTCAACTTTTCCTACTAAATCCGCTCCAACGTCAGCAGCTTTGGTATAAATACCACCACCAACTCTTGCGAAAAGAGCAATTGATTCAGCACCCAATGAGAAACCGGCTAAAATTTCAATCGCTAAAATGTAGCTTCCTTTACCTACCATGGTTCCTTCTGGACCAAATAAGCTTAAAAGTACAATGAATAAACCGCCCAATCCTAGAACAGCTAAACCGGCAACTCCTAATCCCATAACGGTTCCACCGCTAAATGAAACATTTAATGCCTTTGCTAAAGAAGTTCTAGCAGCTTGTGTTGTTCTTACGTTCGCTTTTGTTGCGATGTTCATTCCCAAGTATCCTGCTAACGCAGATAAGAATGCTCCAATAATGAAGGTAATGGCAATAATTGGATGCGAATTATCTGTCATGGTTCCCGACCATGCTAATAAAATTGAAGCAATTACAACAAAGTAAGCCATCACTTTCCACTCTGCCTTTAAAAAGGCCATTGCACCTGTTGCAATGTGGTTAGCGAGTTCTTTCATGTTATCATCTCCAGCATCTTGTTTCGTTACCCAAGCTGATTTTACAGCCATAACAAGCAATCCAATAATTCCTAAAAACGGAACTATATAAAGTAAAAAAATTTCCATAGTGTATGTTTAATGTATATTCTTCTTTGTTTTTGAAGTCCGCAAAAGTAGAAGTATTATTTTTTATATGCAATATGACTTTTGTAACCCATAAAAGATGTTCAAAGAAACATGTATATCCCTACTCTGCAATCATCTATACAACTTTAATGGTTGTATAAAGAAAAAAGCTTGAACAAATTGATCAAATCAATTGGCTCAAGCTTTTTACATATTCTAAATCGGCAGTTCTTTGAAAAGAACTACTAACAGACCTTACTTTACGTAAGCCACGTCTTTTACTGCCTCCATTAAGTCTTTCACATTTGG
Source organism: uncultured Flavobacteriales bacterium (assembly GCA_905479325.1). GTDB lineage: Bacteria > Bacteroidota > Bacteroidia > Flavobacteriales_E > Vicingaceae > NORP294. Next base: position 17,624 of record CAJQLW010000068.1, on the reverse strand, counting down.
CAACCAAGCTTCAACTAAGGTTGGAGCGTATGGCAATGGAGTATCTTTTGTGTTCACTCTTCTTATTGGAGCGTCTAAGTAATCGAAAGCATTTCGTTGAACCATGTAAGTTAATTCTGTAGAAATGTTACCCAACGGCCATGCTTCTTCTAAAATTACCATTCTATTGGTTTTCTTTACAGATTCGATTACTGTAGCATAATCAATTGGTCTAATGGTTCTCAAATCAATAATTTCAGCATTAATGCCTTCTTTTGCCAATTCTTCAGCAGCTGCAAGAGCCACTTTCATAATCTTACCAAATGAAACGATTGTTACATCTGATCCTTCTCGAACAACTTTTGCTTGTCCTATAGGTATCAAATATTCTCCTTCTGGAACTTCTCCCTTATCGCCATACATTTGCTCAGACTCCATAAAAATAACCGGATCGTTATCTCTAATTGCAGATTTTAACAACCCTTTTGCATCAGCTGGGTTAGAAGGAACAATTACCTTTAAACCTGGAGTGTTTGCATACCAGTTATCAAATGCCTGAGAATGCTGCGCGCCTAACTGACCTGCCGAACCGGTAGGACCTCTAAACACCATAGGTGCGCCGAAATGACCACCTGACATACTTAGCATTTTAGCCGCTGAATTAATCACTTGATCAATTGCGACCAAAGAAAAGTTGAACGTCATGAATTCGATAATCGGACGTAAACCATTCATCGCTGCACCTACTCCAATACCTGCAAAACCTAATTCCGCAATTGGTGTATCGATAATTCTTTCAGGACCAAACTCATCTAACATCCCTTGACTCACTTTATATGCGCCATTGTACTGAGCAACTTCTTCGCCCATCAAAAAGACATTTTTGTCTCTTCTCATTTCTTCGTTCATTGCTTCCCGAAGGGCTTCTCTAAATTGTAACGTTTTCATAACCGATTATTCTAAATAACAAGGATGCCAAAAGTAATAAAATGACAACAAACTAACACTTCAGATGTTTCGATTTTGAGACTTGAGGTTGAAAAAAAATAATTTGCCCAACTGGACTGATTTTGATTAATTTCGTAGTCCTTCGATTCTAACCAATCGTCTACACTTAATGTGTTTATTGTAAATAAGTTAATTTAAAAGTTCAACTATGAAGATTTTAGTTTGTATCAGTAAAGCACCTGACACTACGTCGAAAATTGCTTTTACCGACAACAATACTGCATTTGACAAGAATGGAGTTCAATTTATTATCAATCCTTACGATGAATGGTATGCATTGGTTAGAGGATTAGAATTAAAGGAAGCCAATGGCGGAAGTGTTACCATATTAAATGTAGGTGGTGCAGACAATGACCCTACCATTAGAAAGGCGTTAGCAATTGGTGCTGACGATGCCGTTAGAATTAACATGGAGCCCACAGATGCCTTAGGTGTAGCAAAACAAATTGCTGACTATGCAAAAGAAAATGCGTTTGACATGGTACTTTGCGGAAAAGAGACAATAGACTACAATGGTTCTCAAGTTGGCGGCATGGTTGCAGCTTTCTTAGACCAGCCGTTTGTTTCGAATGCCTCAAAATTAGACATGGTAGGAAATACTGCTACTATTGAAAGAGATATTCAAGGAGGAAAAGAAATTATAGAAGTGGATACTCCTTTTGTGCTAAGTGCTGCAAAAGGCATGGCTGAAGCTAGAATTCCAAACATGAGAGGAATTATGGCAGCAAGAACGAAGCCTCTTCAAGTTGTTGAGCCAAGTGCCTTCGAAAACACATCAGAGGTTGCCTCTTATGAATTACCTCCTGCAAAAGGAGCTTGTAAAATGGTATCGGCAGATAACCCTGCTGAATTACTGGAGTTATTAAGAAACGAAGCTAAAATCATTTAAGACATGTCTATACTAGTATATGCCAATACGGCAATAAATAAAGTTCATAAATCAGCTTTCGAAGCAGTGTCTTACGGTGCTCAAATTGCTGAAAAATCAGGAGATAAAGTTACCGCAGTTGTTGTTGGAAACGCAGATAATTTAGACTCACTTGGAAAATACGGAGCAGACAACGTTGTTCACGTAACAAGCGACAAATTAGACGATTTTCAGCCTAATTTAATTGCTGAAGCAATGCAAAAAGCTGCTGCAGACAACAATTCATCTATCATTATTTTTTCTCACGATTTATCTGGAAAATCAATTGCACCAATTTTGGCTGCAAAAATGAATGCAGGAATTGTAACAGGAGCAGTAGACTTGCCGCAAACAGATGGTGATTTTATTGTTAAAAAAGCGGTTTTCTCAGGAAAAGCTTATGCCCACGTGAAAATCAATACAGCAACAAAAATTATTTCTTTAACTCCTAACGCATTGGAGAAAAAAGAATTTAACAAGTCGGCAAGTATTGAGTCTAAGTCTTACGAGTTAGCTGATTCAAGATTAAAAGTAAAAGAACAAAAAATTCAATCGACCGACCTTCCGCTTACAGAAGCAGAATTGGTGGTGAGTGCCGGAAGAGGTTTAAAAGGACCTGAGAATTGGGGTATGATTGAAGAGTTAGCAAAAGCGTTAGGAGCTGCTACTGCTTGTTCACGACCTGTTTCTGACATGGATTGGAGACCTCATCACGAGCACGTAGGCCAAACCGGTGTAGCCATTCGTCCAAACCTTTACATTGCTATCGGAATTTCTGGAGCCATTCAGCATTTGGCTGGAGTGAACCAATCAAAAGTTATTGTAGCGATTAACACTGACCCAGAAGCACCTTTCTTTAAGGCTGCCGATTACGGTATTGTTGGCGATGCTTTTGAAGTTGTACCAAAATTAGTTGAGGCTGCTAAAGCCATGAATCATGACTAGAAAAAACAAAATAGAAAACTTTTGCCAAGCTCTGTTTCATTGCTTGGTGAAAGTTTTTTCTTTTCAAACCGAATCATGGATAAAATAGCGTTAGACATAGTAGGATTATCGTATAGCCAAACACAATCAGGCGCTTATGCGCTAGTGTTGGGTGAGCAAGATGGCAACAGAAGGCTTCCAATTATTATTGGAGGGTTTGAAGCGCAAGCAATCGCCATAGAATTGGAAGACATGACGCCTAGCAGGCCACTTACTCATGATTTATTTAAAAGTTTCGCAGATTCATTTCAAATCAACATTAAAGAAGTATTAATTTACAATTTGATGGAAGGGATTTTTCATGCTAAACTCATTTGCCAACAAGGAGATTCTGAGGTTGAAATTGACACCAGAACTTCAGATGCTGTTGCACTAGCAGTTCGGTTTAAATGCCCCATTTTTACGCACGAGTTTATATTAAAAGAAGCGGGAATTGTTTTAGAAGAAGGAACAGAAAGCACCACTAAGTCTTCTGCCAAAAAGGCTAAAAAAGAAAAAAAAGGCATAGCTTCGTTATCTCTTGCAGAGTTAAACTCTAAACTTGATGCAGCCTTGGAAACAGAGGACTATGAGGAGGCGTCGAGAATTAGAGATGAAATTAACCGCAGAGGTGAAAATAACAACTAAGCAATAAACTTTTGAAACGATACCAAGCCTTTTTAATCCTTTTCATTGCAGCCCTATTGCCGGCTGAAATTTTTGCACAAAACACAACAGGCCTTCCCAACGAAATTATACCCATGGAGGGTTTCTCTTTGAACTCCTTTATTCGAGGAGCAATTGGATTAGCGTCGCTGATTCTGATTGCTTTTTTATTTAGCCAAAACCGAAAAGCCATTAATTGGAGAACCGTTGGAATTGGTTTAGCTTTTCAGATCGTAATTGCCATTGGTGTTTTAAAGGTTCCGTTTATTCAAGGCATTTTCGAAATTGTAGGAAATATCTTTGTGAATATTCTAGAGTATACACAGGCAGGTAGTAAATTTCTATTTGAAGGTTTGGTGGTGGACATGGATACGTTTGGATTCATTTTTGCCTTTCAAGTGCTACCAACCATCATCTTCTTTTCTGCATTAACTTCTGTCCTGTTTTACTTGGGAATCATCCAAAAGGTGGTGAAGGCATTTGGTTGGTTGCTCTCTAAATTATTGAAAATTTCAGGTGCAGAAAGTTTAAGCGTTGCCGGGAATATATTTTTAGGCCAAACCGAAGCGCCATTGTTGATTAAGGCATATCTAGAGAAAATGAACAAGAGTGAAATTCTCTTGGTCATGATTGGCGGAATGGCAACCGTAGCCGGAGCAGTATTAGCAGCTTACATTGGCTTTTTGGGCGGAGACGACCCTGTTTTACGACTTGTTTTTGCAAAACACCTATTAGCCGCCTCAGTCATGGCTGCTCCCGGAGCAATTGTAATTTCAAAAATTCTCTATCCACAAACGGAATCAATTGATACAGATGTGGAGGTTTCGGCAGATAAAATTGGCTCTAACTTTTTAGATGCCATTGCAAACGGAACAACTGAAGGTTTGAAATTAGCGGTTAACGTTGGAGCGATGTTGTTGGTTTTTGTAGCATTTATTGCCCTGATCAATGGCGGTCTTGGAGCTATTGCAGAATTCGATGGAATTGGAAGTTGGAGATTTACCTCTTTAAATGAAGTAATTGCAGCTAACACTCCTTACGAAGGCCTCTCTTTAGAGTTTATTTTGGGAACTATTTTTGCACCGCTCATGTGGTTGATTGGTGTTGCAAAGGAAGACATGATGCTTATGGGACAACTCCTAGGAATTAAACTTGCAGCGAGTGAATTTGTAGGCTACATTCAATTAGCTGGACTAAAAGATGTGGCAAACCCTGCGCATCTTCAGTACCAGAAATCTATCATTATGGCTACCTACATGCTCTGTGGTTTTGCCAACTTTGCCTCCATTGGTATTCAAATTGGTGGCATCGGCTCGTTGGCACCTGGACAACGAAAAGTTCTCTCTAAGTTTGGCATGAAGGCACTTTTGGGTGGCTCCATTGCATCGCTCATTTCTGCTACCATGGCAGGAATGATTTTAGGGTAGGTCTATTTTTGCAATCTGCACAATCGTCTAATTCGGTAAGCCTACTTTTTTCTTTTTTATACCAAAAAAACAAAAGTGCGTTGGACAAAAATTAACCTGACGTTGTCTATAAGTTTAAAACAACAAGGCTTTTTGATTACATTTATCAAATGCTTACGCCTGTTTAGCAAGATATTAGCACCATGAAAAAAGCGATTAAACTCCTATTCTATCTCTTCCTTTTTCAAACTTCATTGTTTGCACAAATTTCGATTGACAGCATTTATGTTTTTAGAGGCAACGGACAGATAGTAGATTCCGTTTTTATAGAAGGGATATCAGATGGGCAAGTTTTGAGTAAAATTGTATTTATTCCTTCAAACGATGGGTGCGGAACACTATTCTTTAATCTATTCTTCAACGGTTGTAATATTAATAATAAGGTACCCTATGACACTATCTACAGGTTAGGGTTTCCCACGGAAAAGATAGAATTTTCTGCGGTATGGGATACGCTTTCCGGTTGTACTTTTCCTACTATTCCCAATTTGCAAGACTCACTTACCTGGGATAGATGCTACCCGGCTAGTGTTCATGAAATTGAGAATGAAACTATTCTAAGATTGCACCCAAACCCTACAAGCAACAAAATTCAGATTACTTTTGAAAAGTCTGTAAATGTTGACACCATTGAATTGTACAACATCAATGGCAAATTGGTGAGGCAGTTTAACTCAAATGAACGAACTTTTGATGTGCAGCAATTAAAATCAGGTATTTACTTTTTAAAGGTTGAGAGTAAAGAAGGTTTATTTACTAAAAAGGTGATCATTCAACACTAAGAACCATGAAAAAAGCAATAAAACTTCTCCTCCTTCTCTTATTTTTTGAAGCTACTTCCTTTGCACAAATTTCGATTGATAGCGTTAATGTATTTTTAGGTGCACAGACCCAGTGGGGTGGTTTAATTGTGGACTCTGTTTATATCGAAGGGAACTCCACAGGGCCAACTTTTAAAAGTTTTACTCCTGCTGGTGCCCAGTTCAATGATTTATGTGGAACAATTGTAATTGGATTGTTTTTTGAAGGTTGTGATACAACTCCATCTACCTACAGCCAAATAATCCCTATAGGTTTTGATACAGAAAGAATCATATTCTATGCCATTTGGGATACCTTAACCGGTTGCTCTTTGCCAACTAGCGCTGTAGCAACAGACACCTTAATCTGGAGTAATTGTTTCACTTCTAGCTTATCCGAAAAGAACCAAGCAAACAATTTAAAAATAGCACCCAACCCGGCAAGTAATCAAATTCAAATTACTTTTGAAAAAACTATAAGTATTGACGCTATTGCATTGCATAACATAAATGGCAAATTGGTGAGGCAGTTTAACTCAAATGAACGAACTTTTGATGTGCAGCAATTAAACTCAGGCATTTACTTTTTAAAGGTTGAGAGCAATGAAGGAGTGGTTACCAAGAAAATAGTTATTCAACATTAACTTTTTTTTAATAAAGCTATAGAGCTTGTTGTCAATCTTGTTTATATCTTGTTCCTAAATTCCTTTAAAAATCAACCTATACTTTGGTTGGCTGCATTAAATTTGAGATGAATTAAGATTCCATTCAAATGCAGCAATACCACGATTTATTACAACATATTTTAGACAACGGAGCAGTTAAAACGGATAGAACAGGCACCGGTACCAAAAGTGTATTTGGCTACCAAATGCGTTTCGATTTGCAAAAAGGCTTTCCTTTAGTTACTACTAAGAAACTCCACCTGCGCTCTATTATTCACGAGTTGCTTTGGTTTTTAACCGGAGACACCAACATAAAATATTTAAAAGATAACGGTGTGCGCATTTGGGACGAATGGGCAGATGAAGATGGCAACCTTGGTCCAGTTTACGGTTCACAATGGCGGTCTTGGCCAACTCCCAATGGAGGGTCGATTGACCAAATTCAAAAAATAATTGATCAAATCAAAAACACACCAGATTCCAGAAGAATAATTGTAAGTGCTTGGAACGTTGCAGAAGTGGAAAATATGGCGCTACCACCTTGTCATGCTTTTTTTCAGTTTTATGTTGCTGATGGAAAATTGTCTTGTCAATTATATCAACGCAGTGCCGATACTTTTTTAGGCGTACCATTTAACATTGCTTCTTACGCGTTACTAACCATGATGGTAGCTCAAGTTTGCGGTTTACAAGCCGGGGACTTTATACATACATTAGGCGATGCCCACCTGTATTCGAATCACTTAGAACAAGCAGAACTTCAATTATCTAGAGATTTACGTGACTTGCCAACCATGAAGATTAACCCTGACGTAAAAGACATATTCGCTTTTAAATATGAGGATTTTGAATTGGTAAATTACGATCCGCATCCGCATATTAAAGCTGCGGTAGCGGTGTAGGGTTTTGTAGCATTTCGACTGCGATAGCTATCGGAGCTCAGTATGACAAAACTTTTGTCACTATTTTTAAACCTCTCCAAGACATTCACTACTTAACATTATTCGACTATAGCTCAACCTTTTTTGTCAGGCTGAGCGGAGTCGAAGCCTAGACAAAAAAAACATGAAAATATCACTTATAGTAGCAGCTTCAGAAAATAACGTGATTGGCCGAGACAATGACTTGCCTTGGAAACTGCCAGACGACATGAAACACTTTGTAAGCACTACAAAAGGTCATTGTATTTTAATGGGAAGAAAAAACTTAGAATCGTTTGGCCGTCTGCTCCCAAATAGAACCAATATTTTACTGACACGAGACAGAGATTACAAATTTGAAGGAGCAGAAATATTTTACGAGTTAGATAAAGCCATCGCTTTCGCTAAAAAGAGTGGTGAAGAAGAATTAATGGTAATTGGCGGCGGAGAAATTTACAGACAGTGCATGCCATTTGCTGATCGAATTTACTTGACTAGAGTTCATGCTGAAGTTGAAGGAGATGTATATTTCCCAGAATTAGATTCAAGCTTTTGGGAATTAACAACTGAAGAATTTCATGAAAAAGATGAAAAACATAACTTCAGCTTCAGCTTTCAAACGTTTGACAGAGTTCAGATTGCATAACATCAAACTAAAAAACGCCATTCCGAATAATCGAAATGGCGTTTTTATTTCTGAAAAATAATATTCTAAGCTACCTTCAATTGCTTGAAAGCTGATTTGTCAAATTTTTGCTTAGCGTATTTCAAATCAATTCGAATCACCTTATCTGTAGATGTAGTATCAGTTGGCATTTCAAACATGTGATCAATTAAAATCGCCTCACAAATCGATCGAAGTCCTCTTGCACCAAGTTTGTATACAATAGCTTTCTCAACAATGTAATCCAACACTTCTTTATCGAATTTTAATTCAAAACCATCCATTTCGAACAACTTGATGTATTGCTTCAATATAGCATTTTTAGGCTCGGTTAAAATTCTCTTGAGTGCTTCTGCATTTAATGGCTCTAAATAAGTAACCACAGGTATTCTTCCAATCAACTCCGGAATTAAACCGAAAGAACGAATATCTGAAGGGATTACATATCGTAAAAAGTCTTCTTTTTCGATTACTTCCGTTTCTGTTTTGGCTTTAAAGCCCAGTGCGTTTGAGTTTAAACGCTTTCCAATTACTTTTTCTATTCCTGAGAATGCTCCGCCACAAATAAATAAAATGTTTTGGGTGTTGATCGAAACTAATTTCTGCTCAGGATGCTTTCTTCCGCCTTGCGGTGGAACACTCACTGCAGAACCTTCCAACAGCTTCAATAAAGCTTGTTGAACTCCTTCTCCAGAAACGTCTCTAGTAATCGATGGGTTATCCCCTTTTCGGGCAATTTTATCAATCTCGTCAATAAAAACAATGCCTTTCTCAGCCTTCGCTACATCGTAATCGGCTGCTTGCAATAAACGTGAAAGAATACTTTCAACATCTTCACCTACATAACCAGCCTCTGTTAATACGGTCGCATCTGCAATGCAAAAAGGAACGTCTAACATTCTAGCAATGGTTTTTGCCAGCAATGTTTTCCCACTTCCGGTTTCACCTACTAACATAATGTTCGATTTCTCCAACTCAATATCTTTCACCGAAGCGCCTTTTACAACTCGTTTATAATGGTTGTAAACCGCCACAGAAAGCACCTTTTTGGCATCTTCCTGACCTATTACGTATTCGTCTAAATGCTTTTTGATTTCAGCCGGTTTGTGAATGGTAATGTTAAAGTCCTTGGCAGAAGGCTTGATTTCTTCTTTCACAATTTCACCTGCTTGCACAATACAATTATCACAAATGTGACCAGTAATACCTGCAATTAATACTTTCGTGTCTTTCTTATCTCGACCACAAAATGAACAGTGGATTTTATTTTTTTCGCTCATAGGCTATTTCTGTAGAAAAAATTAGCCCCGTCTCGAAAAACGGGACAGGGCTAAATTACGTGATTTTATGAGAATTATTTTCTCGCTAATACTTCATCAATCATTCCGTACTCTTTTGCCTCAGCAGAAGACATCCAATAATCTCGATCAGAATCTTCTTGAACCTTGTCATAAGGAGTGTTTGAATGCTTTGAAATAATATCGTACAGCTCTTTTTTCATTTTTAATACCTCTTTCACAGCAATCTCCATATCTGAAGCCTGACCTTGAGTTCCTGCCATTGGCTGGTGAATCATTACTCTTGCATGAGGCAAAGCTGTTCTTTTGCCTTCAGCACCTGCGCACAATAAAACTGCTCCCATTGAAGCTGCCATTCCTGTGCAAATTGTTGCCACATCAGGAGAAATGTACTGCATTGTATCATAAATTCCCAATCCTGCGTAAACAGATCCACCTGGAGAGTTCAAATAAATTTGAATGTCTTTTTTGGCGTCAGCTGATTCTAAAAACAGCAATTGAGCTTGTATAATATTTGCCACTTGATCGTTAATTCCTGTTCCTAAAAAAATGATCCTGTCCATCATTAATCTAGAAAAAACGTCCATTTGTGCAACATTCAATGATCTTTCCTCAATAATGTAAGGAGTCATTGATGCGTCTATGTAACTGTTCACATGCATGCTGTTAATGCCTGCATGCTTGGTAGCGTAACTTTTAAATTCTTTTCCGAAATCCATAAGATGTTTTATTTAGTTCTCTTTTTCTCAGCTAATTTAACGAAATCATCATAGGAAACTTCCTTCTCTTTGATTTTCGCAGTTGAGTTGTAAAATGTTCTCAACTTCTCAGCATATAATTGCTCATATAACCGTTTAGCTTCGTCTTGGTTCTCTAAAACGCTATTTGCAGTTTCTTCCATTTCTGCATCATCCATCATATTTCCTCCCATACCTGACAATTGCTGTGCAATTAGTCCTTTTGTATGCGCTACGACTTCATCTTTAGAAACTTCAATCTTATTGTCTCTGATTAATTTATTTTCAATCAACTGCCATTTCAAGCCCATAGCATATTGATCGTATTCTGAGTCAATTTGCTCTCTTGTAATTGGCTTTTCATTTGCCGTCATTAACCACTTTTTCATGAACTCGTCAGGCAATTCTAGCTTGGCTTTTTTAATCAAGTGATCTTGAACATCTCTTTCGAACAGTTGCTCTGTATTTTGTGCGAAAGATCTTTCCATTTCAGCCTTCAACTTTTCTTGCATCTCCTCTTTCGATTTTACAACATCTTTGCCGTAAATTTTATCGAAAAACTCTTGATTCAATTCAGCAGGCTCCATTCTATTAATTTTAGAAATGGTGTACTGAAATTCTGATGTTTGATCTTGAATGTACTGCTCATCTATACCCAACCATGCAGCTACGTATTTCGCATCAGCAATTTCTTGTGGTTTCACTTTTACTACATCCCCAACAACTTTACCGATAAATTTCTTTTGATTTTTACTGTCGTTGATGGTTCTAATGTTTAGGACAGTTTCGTTAGAAATTCCGCCTTCTTTTACAGCTTTACCGTCTAATTCTTCCCATTTCCCGAAAAGCATGTCTTCTTCTTCAGATTTATCCACCTCGCCCATTTTACCGTATCGCTTAGCAATTTCAGTAATTTGTTCGTCAATCATTTTTTGATCTGCTTTAATCTTCAGTTTTTCAAACTTGTCCTTTTCGGTAAGTTCAATTTTAACTTCAGGTGCTAAACCAATTTCGTAAGTAAAAGTAAAATCTTTCTGATTTTCCCAATCAATTTTATCAGCATCTTCTTGTTTAGGAAGTGGATTTCCTAGAACGTCTAACTTATTCTCGCTAATAAATTTGTATAAATTATCAGATAAAGTTTTGTTAATCTCATCGACTAACAAGTTGGTTCCAACCATTTTTTTGACCATGCCCATGGGCACCATTCCTTTTCTAAAACCAGGTAGGTTTGTTTGCTTGCGGTAACGTCTTAATGCTGCCTCAACATTTTCTTTGTAATCTTCCTCTTTAATGTTGATGGTAATTTCAGCGTTAAGCTTATCAATGTCTTTTTTAACTACTTCCATGTTAAATTATTCTTTTCGAAAAAATTTTTAAGATAGGTACAACCTTGTTGGAAAAAAGCTGTAAAAAAAATGGCGTAAAACAAAAGCCTTACGCCATTTCAATGGTGCGGATGGAGGGACTCGAACCCACACGCCGTGAAGCACTAGATCCTAAGTCTAGCATGTCTACCAATTTCATCACATCCGCTTTTCAATACAAAATGAACTCATCCCAATCAAAATTGGGTGTGCAAAAGTAGGAAAAAATCTAATAATTTGTTCTACCAGGGCAGCTAAAGTTTTTTATTAACTAAAGTTGTTATATTGAATGCCTCGCTGTTCTTTGTCTATGGTTCAATAATGGATCCGACGCCTTAAGTATTCGATTTAAATAATGAACTAATCGCGGCGACTTTTGTAATTTGGATTCCCAAAACAATAGCACTATGAAAATTGATCCCAAGGAAGTATCATTAGGAAAATTACACAACACATTACTTGGCTCTGTTGGCCCAAGACCAATTGCATTTGCAAGTACAATTGACAAAGATGGCAACAGAAATTTAAGCCCATTTAGTTTTTTTAATGTATTTAGTGCCAACCCTCCTATTGCAATTTTTTCGCCGGCAAAAAGCGGCCGCACCAACACACAAAAAGACACCTATAATAATGTAAAGGAAGTTCCTGAATGTGTCATCAACATTGTGAACTACCCGATCGTGCAACAAATGAGTTTATCAAGCACTGCCTACGGACCAGAAGTTGATGAATTTGTAAAAGCAGGCTTAACAGCAATTCCTTCAGAAATGGTAAGGCCTTTTCGAGTGAAGGAGTCGCCAGTTCAAATGGAATGCATTGTAAAAGAAGTTGTAGAATTAGGCAACGAAGGCGGTTCAGGAAATTTGGTTATTTGTGAAATAAAATTAATTCACATTGACGATACAATTTTGAACGAAGAAGGCACAATTGACCAACACAAAATTGATTTAGTAGGCAGAATGGGTGGCGATTATTACGTGCGTGCAAACGGCGATGCCTTATTTGAAGTGCCCAAACCTATTCGCCAAAAAGGAATTGGAGTTGATGCATTACCCGATGCAATTAAAAATAGCTCTATTTTAACCGGAAATGATTTAGGCATGTTGGGAAATGTGGAAGAATTACCACCCTTTTCTTCTGATGTATTTACTGACAATTGGGACGAAAGACAGCGAAATGCTCAAAAGCTGCTACTAGATTCCAAAATTGAGGCTGCTTGGATAGCTTTAGTTGGTTAAGATTTTAAAATAAAAACTCCCACCAAGCAGATTGGTGGGAGTTTTATTCTTCCCATGGTTATGCTGAATGTGTAAAGAACGATCCATGGGTTCTATTTGCGCTTAACAAAAAGATAACAGTGTAAAGTTCTCAAGTTGAGCTATCATTCGCAATACCCAGAAAAAGGATTTTAACGCTTCAATTTTTACTGAATTCAGCAATGGAAATAGAGCTTTAAATTTTATTGGGACAGATACAATTAGAAACATGTACTATGGATACAATAGTGGACGAACAGGAAACGCCCCAACCCTTCCCAAGGAATTTGGCGCACAAGGAATCAAATTTTTGTCTATACCCATTAAACAAAGTATGAAGGTACAATATAACGGCAATGCAGTTCAACAAGACTTTGAATTTCCAATAACGGTTAGAAATGCGCAATTAAATCTATGGAAAAACGGTAAACGATTAAGGTCTGGAGGAAACGGATTTAACACGTGCATTGACAGTACCTCTGAGCCAAAATTCATGTTCCCAAGTGATATTGCTATACCTAGGGATAGTAGCCATTGGTCAGATCTATACCCTTGTTATCAAGACAGTAATCTTGTAAACACCCCAGATTTAAAGCGAATGATTGGAACTCCCAATCTCCCTTCCCAATTCAATAACCGAACAAGCATTGAATTTGATTATGCTTACGTTTTCGCTCAAGATACAGGAGGAGTCGTAGCATCAGTTGCTGCACTTCAAGTAGCTACAGATTCCGTTCAAGCTTTTTACGATCGAAATAGATTTGTCGGAATAAATGAAAATACAACATCCGCGTCGCTTGAGTTGCACATTTACCCAAACCCTGCAAGTGAAGAAGTTTTTATTGAAACGGACCAAAAACTGTTCAACCTTGAGCTTTTCAATTTAGAAGGACGAATGATGTCTCAATTCGCTACCACAAAGCGTTTGGATGTTTCTAACCTGTCAAATGGCATCTATTTTATTCGAATATCTTCTGAAGATAAGGTTGGAGTTCGTAGATTGGTCATTCATCAATAATGAGCTAAAACTTGTAACTTGACAACTACCTACTTTACATTCCAAACTACCCTCACAACAACGTGGGAAGATAGAAGCCAAAAGGAAGTGCAATTGGTTCACTCGGTTTATTTATCTAAGAACATTGCCATTCGGTTCATGGAAGACGCATCAACACCAGATGATTTTATTGCCCTAAAACAAGCAGTTGAAGCAGCAAAACGAACAGTCTATACCAGTCAAAATTTACACTTTAAAAATGCTGAATTGTCTGATCAAATTGAACAAATAAAAGTAGCCAGTGAATTAATTGAAGACTCTCATCTTGACTTGAATCGATTTAAATCGCAACACCAACCCTCGGAAGATGTGCTTCACTTTGTGCCTGAGGGGGAGAAATTTTTATGTGAATCTGGAGACTGAGAATAGCCACAGTAAAGGCTAACGAACTATTCCTTATTCCAAAATTCTACATTCCCTATTGCAATCCGTAATTTCGCAATCCAATTGAAGAAAAAATGGATTACAATTTCTCAGAGATAGAAAAAAGGTGGCAAGCCTATTGGAAAGAAAACCAAACTTTTGCAGCAGAAGAAAATAGCGAAAAACCAAAATATTATGTACTGGATATGTTTCCTTATCCTTCAGGAGCAGGATTGCATGTTGGCCATCCGCTAGGGTACATTGCCTCTGACATTTATTCAAGGTACAAGCGCCATTTAGGGTTCAACGTGTTGCACCCCATGGGTTACGATTCCTTCGGTTTGCCTGCTGAACAGTATGCCATTCAAACTGGGCAGCATCCAAAAATTACGACAGAAGAGAACATTGCAACCTATAGAAGACAATTGGATCAAATTGGGTTTTCATTTGATTGGAGCAGAGAAGTTCGAACTTCTTCACCAGAATATTACAAATGGACCCAGTGGATTTTTATTCAGATTTTCAACTCTTGGTACAACAAAGCAACCGATAAAGCAGAAGACATTAGCACATTGATTGCTCATTTCGAACAGCATGGAACCGCGAATTTAAATGCTCATACCGATTCAGAAATCCAATTCACTTACGAAGATTGGTCGTTTTACAATGAAAAAGAAAAAGCCGATATTTTAATGGATTATCGTTTGGCCTTTTTAGCCGATTCTTTTGTGAATTGGTGCCCAGCTTTGGGAACGGTATTAGCCAACGACGAAATTAAAGATGGCCTTTCGGAAAGAGGCGGCCACCCGGTGGAGCGCAAAAAAATGCAGCAATGGAGCATGCGAATTACCGCTTATGCTCAGCGATTACTAGATGGATTAGACACCATTGATTGGACCGATGCTATTAAAGAAATTCAACGCAACTGGATTGGCAAATCGAAAGGAGCATCGATAGAATTTGATGTCGAAAACTCTGATAAAAAAATTGAAGTTTTCACTACCAGACCCGATACCATTTTTGGCGTTTCCTTTATGGTAATAGCTCCAGAACATGAATATGTTACTGAGCTAACCACAGATGCTCAAAAAGAAGCAATTGAAGCCTATGTAAAATACGCAGCTTCTCGCTCTGAGAGAGAAAGACAAACTGAAGTTAAAAAGATTACAGGTGCTTTCACCGGTTCTTACGCGATTCATCCCTTCACGGGAAAACAAATTCCAATTTGGATTGGTGATTACGTTTTAGCCGGATACGGAACTGGAGCTGTTATGGCCGTTCCTTCAGGAGATCAGCGTGATTGGGATTTTGCGAAGCATTTTGGATTAGAAATTCCTGCAGTTATTGAAGGGCAAAATGTAGAGGAAGGAGCAGACGACAATAAGAATGGCATTATTTGCAATTCAGAATTTCTGAACGGATTACCAGTTAAAAAAGCAATTGGTGCAGCGATTAAAGCCATTCAAGAAAAGGGAATTGGGAAAGGTCAAACCAACTACCGCTTAAGAGATGCGGTTTTTAGTAGACAGCGGTATTGGGGAGAGCCTATTCCCGTTTATTTTGAAAATGGAATTGCAAAAACGGTTCCTATGAATGAGTTGCCATTGACTTTGCCAGAAGTAGATAAATATTTACCAACCGAAGACGGCGAGCCACCTCTAGCAAGAGCGGAAGATTGGAGTTATAAAGGAAATCCTTTGGAGACCTCAACAATGCCAGGCTGGGCTGGTAGCTCTTGGTATTTATACCGCTACATGGATAGAGAACGAAACCACGGCTTCGCAAAGGTTTCTAATTTAGATTATTGGAAAAATGTTGACCTTTATTTCGGCGGAGCCGAACATGCTACAGGTCACCTATTGTATTCTCGTTTTTGGACAAAGTTCTTGAACGATAAAGGTTTTATAGAAATAGATGAGCCTTTCCAGAAGTTGATTAATCAGGGGATGATTGGTCATCATGCTAATTACATATTTAAGGTTAATATTGAATTAGAAGTTGAGGGAATAGAAAAGATAGCTGCTGTTCAAGCCACAAACCTTTTTCCTTTTTATGTATCGAAAGAAATTGCTGAAGAATACAGTAAATCAGGAATAACAAACCTTCCCGATTTAGAAATAGGTCTTGCGAAGTTCGAAAATATTATCTCAAATTCAATTTATGATAAATCTAAAACTTCAAATATTTTGAAGTTTCATAGATTTCAGATAAAGTCAATTACAGAAGTTCCGATAGATATAAAATTTGTAGATAATGACTCGAATTTTTTATCTCAAAAATTTTTAGAGAATTCATCTGAATTAATTCGACAAAAACACGTTTTTGTTTCTTATAACAATCAAATTAAATGCGATAGAGAAGACAATGTCAAGATGTCCAAATCAAAGTTCAACGTAGTGAACCCAGACCAGATTGTAGAAAAGTACGGTGCCGATACCTTGCGTTTGTACGAAATGTTTTTAGGCCCTTTAGAGCAAGCTAAACCTTGGGACATGGATGGCATTGAAGGCGTTCACCGTTTCTTGAGAAAGTTTTGGAGACTCTTTCACGACAAGGAAAACAACTACATTGTTACCAATGAAAAAGCAACTAAAGAAGAATTAAAGGCCCTTCACAAAACCATTAAAAAAATTACTGAAGATATTGAGCGTTTTTCTTTTAATACGGGTGTTTCAGCATTTATGATTTGCACCAACGAATTGACCGATCTAAAATGCCACAAGAAGGAAATATTAGAGCAACTGGTTGTTTTAATTGAGCCTTACGCTCCGCACATTGCAGAAGAGTTGTGGAACAAAATGGGGAATTCAGGTTCTATTTCAACTGCTCAATTTCCAAAATTTGATGGCAAGCATTTAATAGAATCATCTCACAAGTACCCGGTTTCATTCAACGGTAAAATGCGTTTTACCATGGAACTACCGCTAGATTTGAGCAAAGACGAAATAGAAAAAACGGTGTTAGAAAGCGAAGATGCTGTGAAATGGCTGGAAGGTAAAGCCCCTAAAAAAGTAATTGTAGTGCCAGGTAGGATTGTGAATATTGTAATATAATTTTGAATTGTTAATGTTGAATCACGAATGAATTAACCTTTGTGTATTTGTGGTAAAATAGAGTTGAATTGTTAATCCTGAATTACGAAACAAGTAGGCTTTGTGAACTTGTAGCTTTTGCGATAAGAGACTAATATCAACAGTAATTGAATTACCTAAAACACAAATACAACTTAACGAGAATTTCGTCACGAACTTTTCGTCGCGAACTTTTCGTTATATTTGAAATGTGAAACAACCTCAGAACGCATTTCTACTTTTTGGCTATCATTCTTCTGATTACTTCTGTGACCGAGAAGAAGAATTAATAAAACTAAATTGAATATCTGTATTCACACCTAAGATTTCATTATTGACGCAATAATCAACCTATCAAATAGTTTCTCTCCAAAATACCTTCGGTTGAGTTTATAAACAAATTCATTTAAATATAATTGAAGGTATTTTCCTTTGAT
>CAJQLW010000067.1 GCA_905479325.1 uncultured Flavobacteriales bacterium | reverse complement strand
GGAGAATAGCAATACAGTCCATTTTTGTTATCGACCCACTATACACACTGCCGTTTTTAGTATGCTTGTTGGCAGTTCTTTTTTTAAAACGCAGTAATCCAAAACGGTTGAAATGGAATAGAATTGGAATAGCATTGAGTTCTTTTTACCTACTCATTACTGTTGGCTTAAAACTTTATGTGGATGGTGTTTTTGAAACAGCATTAAGCCAGAAAGGCTACGAATATAGCCGTTTCGACAGCAGGCCAACGCCTCTCAATGCAATTTTGTGGACATCTAACATTGAACTAGAAGGTAGTTTTTTAATTACCTATTACTCAATTTTTGATGCCAATAAGAATTTAGAGTTTTTTGAGTTTCAGAAAAATGAATACTTATTGAATCCTTATCGAAATGATCCTAAAATTGAAAAACTAATTCAACTAACAAAGGGTTTTTATACCATTGAAAAAACACCTGACGGGATAGCTATGAACGATTTACGGTTCGGTTTAACAGAAGGGTTTGATCAAGGAAAAGGAGATTTCGTATTCACTTATCTCATCACAAAGCAAAACGGCAAGCTGTTAGTTGAACAAAAGCGGCAAAGTTTTAAGGGCATGGATGATGTAATGCTCATTCTGTGGAATAGAATCAAAGGAGTCGGTTAAGGTTTGATGTGTTTAAAAGGTATGCAACAATTGAAAACTTCAGTTGTAGTTAATGGTATTTGTAGGTAAATGAAGAAGTTTTTTGGGTTTATACTGTTTTTTGTAGTGATCACTTGTTCTGCTCAAGTGGATGAGCTAATAAAGTTGAATCTAAACATTAAAGCATCTGAAACAAGTCCTGCAATTGATGGTGTTATTAACGATGATTTTTGGAGTAAAATTCCTTTTGTAACCAACTTTAAACAAACCACTCCTAAGCCGGGTCAAAACCCTACGTATCAAACAGAGGTTAAATTAACGTATGATGACGAAGCCTTATACGTTGCTGCTCGTATGTACGATAATCCGGACAGTATGTATGTGTTTTTGACGGAGAGGGATCAAATAGGGAATTCTGATTTCTTTTTTGTTACTTTTAATACTTACCGAGATGGAATTAATGGTGAAGGTTTAGGAATTACTCCTTCAGGTGTTCAGTTTGACACGAAGTATTCTAACTACGAAGAAAGTATAAGTTGGGATGTAGTTTGGGAAACAGCTACAACCATTGATCAAAAAGGATGGACTGCTGAATATAAAATTCCTTGGTCTGCACTTCGTTTTCCAGAGGTTGAAGAGCAGTTTTGGGGCATTAATTTCGGTCGAGAAATTCGTCGGAACCGAGAGCGATCTTACTGGAATTTTGTTGATCCAACGGTAGATGGGTTTTTAACACAAACTGGAACACTTACAGGAATTAAAAATATAAAACCACCTGTGCGGTTGTTCTTTTTCCCATATGCCTCAGCGTATGTTGAAAATAATTCAGCCAATGGAAGTGCCTTTAGTAACCGCCAAAACATAGGTATGGATGTGAAATACGGTATTAACGATGCTTTTACAGTTGATATGACATTGATACCTGATTTTGGTCAAGCTAGGTTTGATAACCAGGTGTTGAATTTGTCTCAGTTTGAAGTTGAGTTTAACGAGAATAGACAGTTTTTTACGGAAGGAGTAGAGCTATTTAATAAAGCCGAGTTGTTTTATTCGAGAAGAATTGGTGGCACACCGTTTAATCAATCTACGGTATTTGGCCAATTAGATTCGTTAGAGCGAGTGGTAAACAATCCTCCTCAAAGTCAGCTTTTGAATGCAACAAAACTTTCCGGCAGAACGAAAGATGGACTAGGCATTGGAGTTTTTAATGCCGTTGAATCGGAAGAGTTTGCAGAAATTGAAAACACCGAAACAGGCGAAAAAAGAACTTTTAAAACAAATACATTGACCAACTACAATGTGTTGGTTTTCGATCAAGTAATTCGAAATAATTCTTTTGTAACCTTTACCAACACAAATGTTGTTCGGCAAGGAACCAATAGAGATGCCAACGTAAGTCAGTTGGATTTCCAATTGGCGGATAAGAAAAATAAATATGCGGTAAGTGCTTCAGGGGCTTTAAGTAATCAATTCGAAAATGGAGAAGTTAATACAGGTCAAAAAGCGTTAGCCGCTTTTGAAAAAATAAGTGGGAATTTAACATACACGCTCTCTCATGAAATAATTACTGACCGATTTAATCCTAATGATCTTGGTTTTCAAACACTTTTTAATACGCAAGAAACCTATGGTTACATTCGATATCAAAACTATAAACCCAAAAAGTATTTTAATTTTTGGCGTCACGATTTAGATGTAACCTATTCAAGAATTTTTAAGCCAGATAACTTTGCTAACCTTGGAGCTTCTTGGTCAACGGTATGCGGTTTAAAAAGCTTTCACGCATTTGGATTAAACGCAGGGGTAGAGCCCATTGAAACCTTCGACTTTTTTGAAACCAGAACCTTTGATCAATACTACGCTTTTCCTAGAAATTTCTGGTATGGTGGATTTATATCAACCGACTACAGTCGACCTTTTGCGTTTGATATTCGATTCAATAATCGCGTTTTCGATGAAGTAGGTCGTTACAATACAGGACTCTATTTATCAGCTAGAATTCGACCAAACGACAAGTTATTTTTTGTTCTAGACTTTACACGAGATCAAAACGAAAACGAAGTTGGTTATGCCATTACTGCCAACAGAAATACTTTAAATGATGATTTGATCATGGGTAGAAGGGATATAGACGTTCATATTTCTGCCATTACGGCCAACTACATTCTCAACAATAAAATGGCTTTGAATTTAAATTTAAGGCATTACTGGTCTACCGCAACATACGATAAGTTGTACGACTTAGAAAGAGACGGAAGCCTTGCTGAAATTGTATTTGACGAAGGTAAAACAATCAAAATATAGTAAATGAGAACATGAGTTTTAATGCTTTTAATATAGATTTAGGCTTCCGATGGCGATTTGCCCCGGGGAGCGATATAAATGTGCAGTGGAAAAATGTGATTCAAGAGTCTGGAGATCCGCTAGAACGAAATTACTTTAGAGACCTAGAGCAAACACTTGCTGCTCCACAAATTAATAACTTGTCGATAAAAGTTTTATATTTCATAGATTATTTAAGTTTGAAGAGAAAGAATTCGTAAACACTAATTGTGAAATTGATTTCGTCTATTTCGGTTATTAAATATGGGTTGTTGGCTGCACTCTTGGTCTTTTTAATGACTCAAATGTCATGGAAGACAGCAGATGGGAAGTACAACTCTCAAATCATTTCTGGCGATGGAGTAGGGTATTACCAGTACTTAGTTAATTATTTCTACAATGAAACCATTGAAAATCAGAAGAAAGATACTGATTTTATGATGGAATACGAGGGCAGAGTTGTAAACAAGTGTTTTGCGGGTGCAGCACTATGTATGGCTCCATTTTACAAGATTTCCGAATTTCATTCTTCAGTAGTAAATGAAGCATTTGATCCATATTCACCTCGAACAAAAAAATGGATTAACGTTGGTTCTTTAATTTACGTGCTTTTTTCATGTTTTTTTATTTTTAAGTGGCTGACCCTTTTGAATGTTAATCGGTCAGCTATTTTCTGGAGTATTTTTTCAATATTATTTGGGAGCAATCTTTTCTTATACGCGGTGCTTTCGCCAAGTATGACGCATGTGTACTCCTTCTTCGCCGTTTCGGGTTTTCTTCTTTTTTCTGCTCAATTTTTTCAACTACAAAAAGCCAAGTCTGTCTTCGTCGCAAGTTTTTTTCTTGGATTAATAGTAATCATAAGGCCCATTAACGGTGTAGTTCTATTGTTACTTCCATTTTTAGCAAACGGATTTGAAACACTGCGGGAGTCAATGCAATCAATAAAGCCATTTACTTGGTTTAAAGCATTTTTAGTTGGGTTTTTACCTGTATCTGTGCAACTTTATTTGTGGTATCTTCAAACAGGTAATTGGATTGTATGGTCATATGGTGAGGAAGGGTTTTATTGGGGAAACCCTCAGATTATAGAAGTATTATTTGGGTTTAGAAAGGGATGGTTTGTTTATACTCCGATTGTCGTTCTAGCTTTTTTTGGTTTGCCTTTTATTTATAAGAAGAGCAAAACACAATTTATCAGCATTCTACTTTTCTTTATCGTTTTAGTTTATGTTGTTTCTTCTTGGTGGAATTGGTATTACGGTTCATCTTTTGGTCAGCGCTCATTTGTCGATTTTTATGCAGTTATTGCTATGCTTTTAGCCATTCTACTTGAACGAATTAAGCGGAAAAGACTGCAATATATTTTAGCTATTGTTTTTATTTTTGGACTGGTAGGTTTGAATTTATTTCAATCTTTTCAGTACAAGGAAAACATTATTTCTTCTTGGGATATGACCGCAAGAAAGTACGCAGCCACATTTGGGGTATCAAAGCCAAATCAAGTGAGAATAGGTGGAAGTCGTGAAATTTTACCATTCAATGCACAAAAGGAATTAATAGCTGATACAGCGTTCAGTTTTCCAAGTGATTATGAATATAAAGTTGACGGTGTTACTGAATATTTCAACTATTCTGATAAGGAATACGGAGTAGCTTTTAAGTCTATATTACCTGAATGTTTTAACTTAAGCAGAGGCTATTATATAGAATTGGTATTGAATCGCATGGAATTAGAGTTAAACAGTTCTGAAAATGCGAAGGTGGTGGTTGAGCTAAAAAACCGGGAGGGAGAGCAAATACATTATGCTTGGTATTTATTGAATGAGGTTCCGGCTAAGGATAAGCTTCAATGGGCAAATTATGAATACCAAGTTAGTTTACCCAAATGCAATTCAGATCACAATGAACTCTTGATTTACATTAGAAATGAAGATCAATCGAAGTTCTTAATTTCAAAATTTGAGGCAAAGGTGTTTGATATTTATTGAGCTACTATTTTGCCTGAATACACCTGTTTATCGTCTCCCGCAATTCTAAAGAAGTAGATTCCCTCGGGTAAACTAGAACGATAGATTTTGATCTGATTGTCAGTAACAGATATTTCAGCCTGAACAATTTGACCTAAATTATTAAGTAAACTAAAATCAACAGCTCTAAAATTAATTGGTAGTTCGATAGTGGTTTGATTCGTAAACGGGTTGGGGTATATGTTTAAACCTTGTGCCTTATTTTTGTCTTGATTTTCAATCGATAAAACATTAAAACCACAAAGTGTATCGCAATTTATTAAATTAGTATCTATAACCCGAATCATTACTGTTTCATGTTCTACTACCCCTCTCGTGTCAGCTTCAAAAATAAAAAGATATGGAGCGCATCTATTGTCTTCTGACTTGGATACAAATTTAAAATTGCCATTTTGATCATAACTGGCTCTATCGGTGCCATCAATTAATCGAATTGAATAGTTGTCAGTGGACTGATAATTAATTTGAAGTTCTAAACTGTCACCTGGAGAAATTATATAGCTAATTTTTCCCGATTCATCTCTATTTAAATTTTGAGTATTAATGAAACTAGCTGTATCGTTACTCGCCAAATTGTAAATCATAAAATCTACAGTTGTAGTAGCAACAAATTCATCCTCTCTACATTCTGTTATTTCTATTGAGAATTGATGAAATCCCAATTCAGCAGAATTATTATCCCAGATGAATTCTCCATTAATAAGGTCGATTGATGACCCCATCGGAAAATTATAGTTTGATATTTCAAGACCATTTGCACCTCTTGGTTTCACTAACCTATAGGTTAAAAAGTCACCATCCTCATCGAAGGCAGATAAATTAAATTTAAATATTTTATTTGCTTGTGAATATACTATAGCATTTGCGTTTATTGATATAGAGTTGTTTACAAAGGTTGGATTGGGTGAAACTTCTAAACTTGTTTTAAGAAAAATCGGAGCAGTAAGGGAACTAGGTAAGTTGATGATGTTTG
>CAJQLW010000066.1 GCA_905479325.1 uncultured Flavobacteriales bacterium | reverse complement strand
GAAGTAATACAATTCATTGAAATTTAACACTAAAGTTTAAGAATGTACTTGTGCCACAATAAAATAATATCTATAATTGTATAGCTATTACTAACGGCCGAAAAACGAACGGGTTGGTCGCCCAATTTGCAAAATTAATAGTAAAACTATCAATGTTGCTGTTAAAAACTATTAAATATGGAAATTGTTTAGTGGGCTATGGTTTTTCTTATTGTTATTTCCACTTTATGCCACAACCAATACTAACTTTTTGATTAGTAATGGGATTTTTGTCTTTTAAAAGTCTTTCAATGGCTTCTCGAAGACTTGCGCCATCAACAGGGATAGAATTGCCCGGCCGTGAATTATCTAGTTGACCGTGATACATAGACTTTAAATTTGAATCGAAAAGATAAAAGTCAGGAGTACATGCAGCGTCGTAAGATTTAGCTACATCTTGGGTTTCGTCGTATAAATAGGGAAAAGGGTAGTTGTTTTCTTTCGCGTTCAATTCCATTAACTCGGGAGCATCTTGTGGGTAACGATCAACATCATTACTACTTATCGCAACGAATCCAATTCCTTTTTCAGAATACTGATTGGCTAAGCGAACTAATTCATGGTTTACATGAATGACGTAGGGGCAATGGTTACAAATAAACATAACCACGGTTCCATTTTCGCCTTTAACTTCTTGAAGCGATATACGTTTACCTGAAACCGTATCTTCCAAATTAAATTCAGGAGCCGAAGTTCCAACAGGAAATGGATTAGAGGGTGTTAACGCCATGGAAAGAAGTAGTTTTTTATAGTACTGCCTTTCTAACTCTGATTAGTTTAACTAGAAGGTCTTCTAAGTGGTCAAGGTGAAGCATGTTTGCACCATCTGATTTTGCCACAGAAGGGTTATGGTGTGTTTCTATAAATATACCATCCGCACCTGAGGCAATGGCAGCTTTTCCAATGGTCTCAATCATTTCAGGCTGTCCACCGGTAACACCAGAACTTTGGTTTGGTTGCTGAAGTGAGTGTGTTATGTCCATAATGGTAGGGGCAAACTTCTTCATGGTTGGAATTCCTCTAAAATCTACAACCATATCTTGATAACCGAACATGGTTCCTCTGTCCGTTAACCACACACTCTTATTACCGGATTCTTTGACCTTATTCACTGCAAATTGCATGGATTCAGGCGCCACGAACTGCCCTTTTTTAATATTAACCAATTTACCTGTTTTAGCAGCAGCTACAAGTAAGTCTGTTTGACGGCACAAAAAAGCTGGAATCTGCAATACATCAACGTAATGAGCTGCTAAAATTGCTTCCTTAGCCGAGTGAATGTCAGTTACAACTGGTACATCAAATTTCCTTCCGACCTTTTGAAGAATTTCTAATGCTTTTTCGTCACCTATTCCGGTAAAGGAATCTAATCTAGAACGATTTGCTTTCCTGTAGGATCCTTTAAAAATCCAAGGAATTTCAAGGCGAGTGGTAATGTCGTATATTCGTTCAGCAATCTCAAAAGCCATTTCTTCACCTTCTATAGCACAAGGGCCTGCAAGTAAAAAGAAGTTATTTGACTCTAGGTGTTTGATTTTTTTTAAACTATGTGGCATTTAATCGTTGTTTTCAATTTTATGCGATGAGTAAGTTAGTTAACTTTTATTACAAGTCTTGTTGTATTCCAATCTAAGTAAATGTAGTTGCCCTCTATCGAATAGGTAAGTTGTTCAACTTTGTCAATTTTTGTTGTCTTGGATGCAATTACTAATGCATCTTTATCTCGATCTAATTTGTATGCGCCCCATTGTTTCGCCTCCGAATTAAAAATAATATCCCATTTCTCATCTTGCTTTGGCAATACGAAAAAGGAATAAGTTCCTGCTTTAAGTTGTTCCCCATTTATGGTTACATCACTACTAAAACTAATTGTAGTAGCCTCATTGGCCCCAGCTCGCCATATTTTGTCAAAAGGAACGAGCTCTCCGAAAATTTCTCTTTCCTTTACAGAAGGACTGCTATAGTTGATTACAATATCGGTCTTGCCAACTTTTCCAACCGTTTCCATAGGTGGGCTTTGCGGCTTTTTTTCTTGAGCGAAAGTAGAAGCTCCTGTAACGAGTAGTAGAGCTATTAGTAGTGTTGTGTATTTTTTCATTTTCCTTTGTTTTAGGTTTCGCTAAACTATTAAAAAGCGTTGGTAATCTATATTAATTTTCGAATTCATTCAGTAAATTAATAATCACTTCGCAACCTTCTCTTATTTCCTCTTCGGAAATGGTTAAAGGAGGTGCCAATCTGAACGCGTTGGGCGTTGAAAGAAAAGAGAATAAAATTATTCCCTGTTCTAACCCTCGTAAAACGATGTCTAACACCTTTTGTTCATCTTTCAATTCAACCGCAATCATTAATCCAATTTGCCGAACTTCTACAATTGCTTTGTGCTGAAGTAATTCTTTGAATAAATTTGCTTTTGCAGGTAATAAGTGCAGCAAGTTTTCGTCTGAAATAATTTTCAATCCTTCTGATGCTGTTGCACAAACTAATGGATGTCCGCCAAAGGTAGTAATGTGACCTAGCATTGGCTTGTCGCTAAACTGTAGCATTAATTTTTGATCGGCCATTAAGCACCCAATCGGCATACCTCCACCTAAGGCTTTACCGGCTGTAATTAAATCAGGAATTACATCAAAATGTTCAAAAGCCCACATTTTTCCAGTTCTTCCCATTCCACATTGTATCTCATCAAAAATGAGCAACGTGCAGGTTTCATCGCACTTTTTACGCAACGCTTTTAAGTAGTTAAGTTCAGGAATTCGAACTCCTGCATCGCCTTGAATGGTTTCTAAAATCACACAAGCTGTTTCTTCTGTAATTTGTTGAAGATTTTCAAAGTTGTTAAGTTGAATGTGTGATACATTTGGCAATAGTGGTTCAAAGGGGCCTCGCTTCACAGGGTTTGAACTCAGACTTAAAGAACCGTGAGTACTTCCGTGGTAGGCTTTTTCAAATGCGATTATTTGTTGTTTCCCGGTAACTCTTTTTGCAAGTTTAAGCGCAGCTTCAACGGCTTCAGTTCCAGAGTTTACAAAGTAAAATGAATTAATACTTTCCGGCAATGTTTTTAAGAGTTCCGTTGCTAGTTCGTTTTGAGCGTCTTGCTCAAATTCTCCGTAAACCATCACATGTAAATGCTTCTCACTTTGAATTCTAATTGCCTCTAAAATTCGGGGATGCCC
>CAJQLW010000065.1 GCA_905479325.1 uncultured Flavobacteriales bacterium | reverse complement strand
ATACCTTCAATTATATTTAAATGAATTTGTTTATAAACTCAACCGAAGGTATTTTGGAGAGAAACTATTTGATAGGTTGATTATTGCGTCAATAATGAAATCTTAGGTGTGAATACGGATATTCAATTTTTAAATATTCATTAATTATATTAATGTTAAATATAAATCAAATTATGGGTATTAGTTGCTGTTTTTCAAGCAGCTGAACAGTAGCAAATTGCAGGTAGAGTCGCTCATTTTAGTCTTATGTTGTTAAGAATTTTTAACGAAAATGAGTGTGAAAGAAGCATATCTGAAAGTGTATCATTTGAAAAATATGGGCACAAAAAAAGCCGTATTCCAATGTGGAATACGACTCTTTTGATGGTTTGGTTAGAAGTTTAGGTTTACTTCTTTTCGTCTTCTTCGACTTCTTCGAAATCAACGTCTGTTACTTCGTCTTCGCTTGCTCCTGCATCACCTGTTGGTTGCCCTTGAGCAGCTCCTTCAGCACCACCTCCTTGGGCATACATGTCTTGAGCTGCAGCTTGGAACACAGTATTTAATTTCTCCATAGCTGGGTCAATTGCAGCGATGTCTTTTGCTTCGTGAGCTTTTTTCAATTCAGCTAAAGCACTTTCAATTGGCTCTTTTTTGTCAGCAGGAAGTTTATCGCCAAACTCGCTCATTTGCTTTTCTGTTTGGAAAATCAAACTATCAGCGGCGTTTAATTTATCAACCTCTTCTTTTGCTTTTTTATCTGCGTCTGCATTTTCTTCTGCTTCACGCTTCATTTTTGCAATTTCTTCTTCGCTTAGGCCTGAAGAAGCTTCAATTCGAATGTTCTGCTCTTTTCCTGTTTTCTTGTCTTTTGCAGCAACGTTCAGAATACCGTTAGAGTCAATATCGAAGGTAACTTCAATTTGTGGCTCACCTCTTCTTGATGGAGGAATTCCATCAAGGTGGAAACGACCAATTGTTTTGTTTCCATTTGCCATTGGACGCTCACCTTGTAAAATGTGAATTTCTACAGATGGCTGGTTGTCAGCGGCAGTTGAGAATGTTTCAGACTTTTTCGTAGGAATAGTTGTATTCGCTTCGATCAGCTTCGTCATTACTCCACCCATAGTTTCAATACCTAAAGAAAGAGGTGTAACGTCTAATAAAAGAACATCTTTCACTTCTCCAGTTAAAACTCCACCTTGAATAGCAGCACCAATTGCTACAACTTCGTCTGGGTTAACTCCTTTTGAAGGCTCTTTTCCGAAGAATGCTTTTACTGCATCTTGAATAGCAGGAATTCTTGTTGAACCACCTACTAAAATCACCTCATTAATATCAGAAACTTTCATTCCTGCAGATTCTAGCGCTTTTTTACAAGGCTCAATAGTTCTTTTAATTAAACTGTCAGCTAATTGCTCAAACTTCGCTCTGCTTAAAGTGCGCACTAAATGCTTAGGTCCAGAAGCAGTGGCAGTAACGTATGGTAAGTTAATTTCTGACTGGTTAGAGCTAGATAATTCAATCTTTGCTTTTTCAGCCGCTTCTTTTAATCTTTGAAGTGCCATTGGGTCTTTTCTCAAGTCAATGCTTTCTTCGTTTTCAAATTCTTTTGCTAACCAATCTATGATCACATCATCAAAGTCATCTCCACCCAAGTGAGTATCACCGTCAGTAGATTTTACTTCAAATACGCCATCACCTAATTCTAAGATTGAAACGTCATGTGTACCACCACCACAGTCAAATACTGCAATGTTAACATCGTTTGATTTTTTATCTAAACCATAAGCTAATGCAGCTGCGGTTGGTTCGTTAATAATTCTCTTAACGGTTAACCCTGCTATTTCACCTGCTTCTTTTGTTGCTTGTCTTTGAGCATCATTAAAGTAAGCTGGTACTGTAATAACTGCTTCAGAAACTGAAGTGCCTAAGTAATCTTCAGCGGTTTTTTTCATTTTTTGTAACACCATTGCAGAAATTTCCTGCGGAGTATACATTCTGTCGTCAATCTGAACTCTAGGAGTATCGTTGTCGCCTTTTACCACTTTATACGGAACTCTTCCTAGTTCTTTTTCCACTTCAGAAAACTTGCTCCCCATAAATCTTTTTATGGAATATATAGTCTTTTCTGGGTTTGTTATGGCTTGTCTTTTTGCTGGGTCGCCTACTTTTCTTTCGCCGCCTTCAATAAAAGCAACGATAGAAGGTGTAGTTCTTTTCCCTTCACTGTTAGGAATAACAACTGGCTCATTTCCTTCCATTACTGAAACGCAAGAGTTTGTTGTTCCTAAATCAATTCCAATTATTTTACTCATATCTATTGTTTGTTTAAATTCAAAATTTGTAATACACCAAGCAATAGTCAATGAATATGCCAATCAAAAAAAAATGACAAATTGTGAAAATCTGTCATTCTTAATAGTTTTTTAAAGAGGCTCTGTCAAATTGTGTGACAGAATGGCAAGTTAAATTGTAAGTGAACCATCTGTGATCAGGTCCAAATTGTTATTCTAATTTTAAAAAGTTTCAGAACCCAATAGAGCAGGCATTGGCATGCAAACTATGAAAAATGTTACCACAATATTGGGTGAACTTAGTAAACATGTTCCTTTATAAAATAAGTTCTAAATTCTATTTATTCAATCAGGAGTTTACGGGAAGGAATGTTTTATTCGGCTACGAAACCTCTAAATTGCGATAGGTTGTCTCGGTCACCATATAACTCGTAAATATAATTTTTGGTATCATCGTTTAAGCTAACACCAGTTACTAATCTACTTCTAGAAGCAAATAAGCCTAGGCCATTATTAATGTTTGTGAATTCTGGGCGAACTTGTGCAAGCCCGTCTATAGGTCCATTGACGTCTCTGTACAACGTATAATTTGCATCTGCAGCTTCAACAATTATGTCAACACCGTTATCTATAAGTAGCCTTTTGGGTGGGTTGTTGCTCGCTGGAATATTTGCTACAAGTGCATC
This sequence comes from uncultured Flavobacteriales bacterium, assembly GCA_905479325.1. Classification (GTDB taxonomy): domain Bacteria; phylum Bacteroidota; class Bacteroidia; order Flavobacteriales_E; family Vicingaceae; genus NORP294. The sequence goes on along the minus strand of CAJQLW010000065.1, from coordinate 25,615 downwards.
AAAAAATCGTTGACCTTCAAAAACAAAATATTCTACTTTAACCCCTAAAGAAGGATTGGTAAAGGAGGCGATAGGAATTGCTATTGATTTTCGGATGCTGTCAATATTATTTATTTCTATGTAGTTAAAAACCATGCTTGCGGTAAAGTCTCCAACATTTTCCGTTGTTTTAAATTCGAACCTGTAGTTTGTGATACTTCTTCTAATATCAACAAAGGTTAATTTATTTACATTTCTAGGCCTTTGAATGGTTACACCAGAGGTAATCCTAGCTTCACCAGAGGTAATTGGACTGCCGTCAAGCTTATCAATTGCTAAAACATAGATTGAGCCTTGTTTTAAAGGCGCATTAGTGTAGTAAACTTCATTTCTTTCAGTTGTAAAAAGTCCATCGGCCTTACTTCTAAGTGCTTTCTGTAACTTGAACTGGGCAACAACGTTATTTTCATTATTGAGTTCGTTTAGGGTCACGTCAAGGGTATCGTAATACAAGTTATTGGGATCTTGTGCTAGTTGAATTGCACTTGTGTTGTCGTCCAAAAATGTTTTCGTAATTTTTACAAAATTGGTATCACTTTGAGCACTCAATAATCCTAAAACGTACGTTTTTTCTTGAAAATCTGCATTTATCTCAACTTCATTTTCACAAGAAAAGAAGCTAGCAGTAAGCGCAATTCCGAATACTAATCTTAATACTTTCATAACAACAAAACTACCAATTATTCATTATCACTTTCAATTTTGTAGTTTTGTCCAGACAACAGAAAATCTTTATATGTCTACTGCAAAAAGTCAAAAAGAAAAAAAAGTTACAACTCATGTTCTTCAAGAAATGAAGAGCAGAGGGGAAAAGATTTCAATGTTAACAGCTTATGATTTCTCGATGGCTCGAATAGTAGATGCTGCTGGGATTGACGTTATTTTAGTTGGAGATTCAGCCTCCAATGTAATGGCCGGCCACGAAACTACCCTACCAATAACATTGGATCAGATGATTTATCATGCGTCTTCTGTTGTTCGAGCGATAAACCGTTGTTTAGTGGTTGTAGATCTTCCTTTCGGAACATACCAAGGAAACTCTAAAGAGGCATTGACCTCGGCCATTCGGATCATGAAAGAGTCTGGAGGACACGCTGTAAAGATGGAAGGTGGTGAAGAAATAATAGAGTCTATAGAACGAATTCTTTCTGCAGGTATACCTGTTATGGGACATTTGGGTTTAACTCCTCAATCTATTTACAAGTTCGGAACCTATGTGGTAAGGGCAAAAGAAGAAGCAGAGGCTAAAAAATTGATTGAAGACGCCCTTGCTTTGGAAGAAGCTGGTTGTTTCGCATTGGTTCTTGAAAAAATCCCTTTTCGATTGGCAAAAATGGTGGCTGAAAAACTAAGCATACCAGTTATAGGAATAGGTGCAGGAAATGGGGTGGATGGTCAAGTGTTGGTGATACACGATATGCTTGGCATAAATAATGAGTTTAGTCCAAGATTTTTGAGAAGGTATAATGATTTATATACAGGGATTAAAACTTCAGTAGAACAATACATAGACGATGTCAAGTCAAAAGATTTTCCAAACGACAAAGAGCAATATTAGGGAATGAAAAGGTTACTCATAATTGTCTTTTTCATAGCTAGCTCTATACAGATTTATGCACAATATGTAGGAGCGTATGAAGTGAATAAAGGGAATTGCGATTTTTTTATTAAAGATAAAAATTGGCCTGATGCAGTTAAATGTTTCTCAGAGTTACTTGTTGAAGACTCATTGAATTCGGAGTTTAAATATCAGCTTGCTAAAGGCTATACTTACGCCGACATAGACAAGAGTAAAGCTCTGCAGTTGCTGCAAGATCTTGATAGTTTGGGTTTTGCTGCTGATGATTTTTCAGAACTTTTAGCAGATGCAAATTTTTACAACTATAATTTTGACGCTGCTAAGACAATTTATGAGGAATTAGTCAAAGTGACCGAAGAGCCTTCGAAATACAAAAAAAGAATAGCACAGTGCGACTTTGCAAAAAAAATGATGCTTAACCCGATTGCGGTTCAATTTGAAAATTTAGGTAAAAATGTAAATTCAGAAGCTCCTGATTTTTTGCCATTTGTTAACCCTGATGAATCGAATATTTACTTTACAACAAAGCGCGAGGGGGTAGTTGGAAACGTAGGCTCAAGCGAGGGATACAAAACTGCAGATATCTATTACGTAAAGCACAAAAGAGACAAGTACTCGCGCGCTCGATCAATAGGATCACCAAACACTTTGGGAAATGAATTTACAACGGGAAATACTGAAAATGGGATGTATATGTTATTTATGGCAAATAACGAACAAGTATTCTATGATTTGTACATTAGTGAATTAGGTAGAAGGTCTTACATGGCACCGGAGGCGCTGAAATATGAAAGCCTAAATAAGTCAGCAGAGCAGGGAGCATCTATGTCGAATGATGGGCGGAAACTGTACTTTTCTAGTGACATAGAAGGAGGATTTGGAGGATACGACATATATGTTATTAAAAAACTCCCTAATGGAGAATGGGGTCAGCCACAGAATTTAGGCTCAACGATTAACACTGAGGGCGATGAGATGTATCCAACAATTACAGATAACGGAAAGACACTTTATTTTAGTTCGAACAACCATTTAGGAATGGGTGATATGGATTTGTTTTTATCAAAACGAGCCGAGGATGATGCTACCAAATGGAGTGAGCCTTTGAATCTGGGCTATCCAATTAACACCCCGTACAACGATTTAAATATTTCATTTGCTAAAAATAAACGATACGCCTACATGGCAAAACGATTTGATGACACGTTTGGAGATTTAGATATTTATCGATTAACCTTTTTAAATGAAAAAGAAGATTATACTTTGCTAACTGGAAGGGTGTTAGATCAAGATTCTGCTTTAGTTGCCCAAAAAGTTACAGTTGAAATTTTAAACGAAGAAACAGGAGTTTTTGTTGGATCCTATTTGAAGAACCAGAAAATACTCAGCCATTCTTGCTCCTGGTAGATACTCTATTGAAGTCGCAGGTGTAGAAGGATTCAAGGACTATCAGCAGGTTGTTGTTATTCTTGGCAAGAACGATAGAGCTGAACAAAGAATATGGGATATAGTAATTGAATGTAAATAAATGCGGGTGGCAAAAGATCAATTTCAAGTTATTTTTGAGGATAATCATTTACTAGCTGTGAATAAGCCCTCTGGCATGTTAACTCAGGGCGATAAAACCAAGGATAAACCGCTGAATGAATTAGCGAAAGAGTTTCTGAAAGAGAAATACAATAAACCTGGAGAAGTTTATCTTGGTGTTCCGCACAGAATTGATCGACCAACGAGCGGACTAGTTTTGCTTGCAAAGACTTCGAAAGCTTTAGTTCGACTGAATAAAATGTTTCAGGAAAAAGAAATTCAGAAAACCTATTGGGCGGTGGTTAAAAATAAACCATCAAAAAGTGAAGATACGTTAGTTCATTATTTGCTCCGTAACCCAGAAAAAAATAAGAGCACGGCTCATAAGGAAGAAGTGAAAGGCTCAAAACGTGCTGAATTATCCTATAAAATCAAACTTAGTTTAGACAACTATCATTTATTAGAGGTCTATCCTAAAACTGGCCGGCATCATCAAATTAGAAGCCAGTTGTCGGCGATAGGTTGTCCAATAAAGGGAGATGTTAAATATGGATTTGACCGCACCAATAGTGATGCTTCCATTCACTTGCATGCAAGGTCAATCGAATTTGTTCATCCTGTTTCAAAAGAGAAGCAGAAAATTTCTGCCCCTGCACCTAAATCAGATGCCGTTTGGAAAGCTTGCACAAAACAGTTGAAGGCTTAAAAATCAGATTTTCTGTTCTGCTTTATTTCAGATCTTCTTTTTTTCTCTCTTAATCGTTTTCTTATTGCAGTTTTAGAAGGTTTGGTTTCCTTGCGTTTTTTCTGAATTTTCAACGCTTCTTCTAAGGCATTATAAAATTTTTTGATACAAATTTCTTTGTTTTTCAGTTGCGACCTAGTAGTTTCACAACTAATTTGATATACCCCTTCCTGAGATAAAGTTAGCTTCTCTTTTAGTACATTTTTTTCATCTTCTGTTAACAATGAAGATTCGAGTACATTGAAGAATAAGCTTACCCTACTTTCGGTTTTGTTCACATGTTGACCGCCTTTGCCACTGCTGCGACTAGTCTTAAATTGAAGTTCATCTGAAAAGTCTTTTTTTGCAAAATTCATCTATTAAATTTTTGAAAAGAAAATCGGTAGCATCCGAAAGAAAATTATCTTTGTGAAGGTATTAAACAAATCAAATTATGGCAAAAGAAATTGACAGACTGGATGAAATTGACCGAGGTATTATTTTAAGAGCTCCCGCGGTGGTAGCATTATTAGCTGCTGTGTCAGACGATGGAATTGTTTCTGAAGATGAAAAGGCAGCTGCAATAAAATTGGCTCACTTCAGAACATATACTTCAAAACCTATTTTACACAATTATTACAAAGAGGTTGATAAGTGCTTTGTGGAGAATTTTGAAAGTATATTGGCTCAATTACCGGAAGACTGGAAAGAAAAGGAGAGATTTCTTGAGAATAGACTGACCAACCTTGACCCTGTTTTGCAAAAAATTGACTCCGTTTATGCTGAAGAATTAATAACTAGTTTAAAGTCGTTTGCGAAGCATGTCTTTAAATCGAATTCTAATTTCTTACAGAACTTTTTGCTGCCAATTTTTACTATTAAAATGAACGATGGCTTTGATCCTAAAATAGGTGGTCGTTAAAATTTGATTTGAAAGAAATATTTTTCATAAGGCATGCAAAGTCAAGTTGGGAAAATTCTGCCTTGGCTGATTTTGATCGCCCGCTCAATGAACGTGGTAGAATTGCAGCGCCAGATATGGGACAAAGGTTATTTGCAAAGGGAATTGAGCCCGATCGCATTGTTTCTAGTTCTGCTAAAAGAGCAATTAGTACTGCTCGACTAGTGGCTGATGAATTTGTAAATAAAATTGAAATTATTGAAGAGTCGAAGCTATATCATGCTTCGACTTTTTCAATATTAGACGTTGTAAATCAAATCCCTAACTCGTTAAGTCGTATATTCTTAGTGGGGCACAACCCCGGATTCTCAGATGTTGTAGAATATTTGAGTGATGCCTCATTGGGTAACTTGCCCACGACGGCTGCAGTTGGTATTCGGTTTCATTTTGACTCTTGGAGTCTTATAAGTGGCTCAACCGGAGAGTTAATCTTCTACGATTACCCTAAAAATAAACCTTAAAGAATTTCAATCCAATTACGGGTATCTTCAACCTTTCCAGTCTTTAGGTCTTCTAAATATTGCTTTACTTTTGTAGAGAATTTCCAATTCTTACAATCAGATAATTGTAGTTTCTCTTCATTGTAGCCAACTGTAGAAATAGGAGCAATGGTAGCAGCAGTGCCTACTCCAAATAATTCTTCAATAGAGCCATCTTTAATTCCTTCAATTAGCTCACTCACAGAAATTCGTTGCTCTAATACCTCGTAGCCCCAATCTTTGGCTAGTTGAATGATGCTTTTACGCGTGATTCCCGGCAAAATTGTTTTACTATCTAAGGGTGGCGTCAGTAAAGTGTTGCCTTTTACTAGCATCAAATTCATGGTACCTGATTCTTCCAGGTATTCATGATTTTTTGCATCTGTCCAAATTAGTTGGTCAAAGCCTGCCTCTTGTGCTTCTTTAGCAGGTAGCAAAGAGGCTGCATAATTACCCGCAGCTTTCGCTGACCCAATACCTCCTGCAGCAGCTCTAGAATAATTTGTTTCAATTTTAACCTTAACAGCTCCAGAATAATAAGATGCAGAAGGAGAAGTAATGATCATAAACTTGTATGAACTACTAGGTTTAACACCTAAAAACGGATCGTCGGCGATCATAAAAGGTCTCAAATAGAGAGACATTCCCGACCCAACCGGAATCCAATCTTTGTCTAACTCTACCAATTGCCTCAGTCCATCTAAAAAAATACTCTCCGGAATTTGGGGCATACACATGCGTAATGCAGAATGATTCATTCTTTTCAGATTTTCATCTGCTCTAAAAATAAAAACCTCTCCAGCATCATTTTTGTGAGCTTTTAAACCTTCGAATATTGCTTGGCCATAGTGAAATACAGACGCTGCAGGTGAGAAAGCCAAGGGTTGATAGGGCATAATTTGAGCAGTGCTCCATGAACCATCTTTGAAATCGGCAACAAGCATGTGGTCAGAAAAATCCCTCCCGAATTTTAAATTAGCAAAATCGATGTCAGAAAGTTTCGATGTAGTAATTTTTTGAACGGGAAAGGTAGAATATTTCACAATAGTTGATTTTGGTTACGAAATTACCCAATTGGCAAGGAAATAGATGTCATCTCGATTAGTCACTTTGTTAAATACTATTAACAAATGTTTATAAGGCTTATCCTCTAAGTTTGTCGAGAAGTTGATTTAATTGTAGAGCCTCTTTTTCAGTTAATGATTTAAAATTCGCCTTTAAATCGTCCTCTGTTTTTTCTATAGCGCTAATCAAGTCTAAACCTCTTTGATTTATTTGAATGTCAGCCTGTCTGCGATCGTCTTTGTTGATTCTACGTTCCACCAATTTTTTATCAACTAGTTTATCAATCAGTCTAGAAACATTCGACATCTTGTCTATCATTCTTCCGGAAATAGCGCTTACAGAAATGTAATTTTTACCTTGACCTCGAAGTATTCGTAAAACATTGTACTGTTGATTGGTGAGTCCAAATGGCTTTAATTGTCTTGCAATTAGATTTGTAATCCACTTTCCTGTAAATAGTTGGTTGACCATTAATTTGTGGTACTCGTCTTTGAATCTCTCCTGTTTAATTTCCTTTTCTATCTCCATTCTTCAATTTTTTGCAAATATATGTAGATACAGATAATGTTTTTACTTTATATACATACGAATTTATAAAAGTGCTATTCTATTATTTCTACTCCATTCCAAAAAGCTATGCGGTTTACATTTTGGTAAGCAAGGCATACAGTTGGGATAAAATAAGACTTAAAAAATATCCAATTCTAAGTACAATCGTTGTAACCACTTTTCAAGGGTTTTTCATATTTTATACCGTGCAAGTTGGACTAGGAGTATATCTTAAAAGTTATTCAAATGTGCTTTTGGCCATAGCATCATCTTTGTTTTTGTTGGGTTCTTATCCCTTAACTCAGGTTTATCAGCACAAAGAAGACGCAGAGCGGGGAGACCAAACGCTTAGTATTTTACTTGGAATTAGAGGTACTTTCGTTTTTTCCTCAATAGCTTTTCTGCTTGGTTCAGCGCTTTTGGGGTATTCCTTTATTCAACAAAATAATGTGAATGACTTTTACATTTTCTTAACGCTTGGAACACCAATCTTGCTGTATTTTGGCTATTGGTTCCGTTTGGTTGTAAAAAACGAAAATCAAGCTAATTTTGCACACACTATGAAAATGAATATTATTTCTTCGATTTGTCTTAGTGCGGCGTTTATTTGTATGATTATTTTCTAGAAAAATGAGGACGTTAATTTTATTGCTGTCATTCCTTAGTACATTAATTTGTTTTCAGGCAAAAGCAGGAGGTAATTCTTCGAATCTAACGAGTGCTCATGCCTTGGGTTCAATTTACAATCAACTTAAGGGAGAACAGAAACCTGAGTTCTCTTTATTTGAAAAGGCTTATTTAGGCTACATCGATTTAAAGTTGAGTGGATTGTTGCCCTACAATAAAAACATACTGAGCATTATTGATTTTCGCTTGCCTTCCATAAAGAAACGGTTCTGGGTAATTGATTTAAAATCAAAGACCGTTTTGTACCATACTTATGTTGCGCATGGCGAAAATTCAGGGGGAAAATATGCGATTGATTTTTCGAATACGGAAGGGTCTCATCAAAGTAGTTTAGGCTTTTATAAAACAGAAGAAACCTATTACGGAAAAAACGGCCTTTCGCTGAGATTAAGCGGGCTAGAACATGGTTTTAACACCAATGCTAGAGAAAGGTATGTTGTATTACATGGAGCAACTTATGCAACAGAAAGTTACATTAAAGAACATGGTGTTTTAGGGAATAGCGAAGGTTGTCCTGCCATTCCTATGGGATTGCACATTCCAATTATAAATCTGACAAAAGAGGGCACATGCCTTTTTATTTACTTTCCGGATGCTCGTTACTTAGAAAACTCCACCTTTATTTTAGACGATTTATAGCCAAACTTATATGAAAAAACACTTAGCTTTTACGAGTTTATTCGCTTTTTTAATGCTTGTAGTTAGTTCCTGTTCTGTTGTGAAAGATCAAACTGCAACAACAAATTTTAAAAGGGTAAAATACAACCGTCATTTAAAATTCACCAAATCTAAAGTAGAAGATGTAGAGGTTGCTGAAAACGAAAGACCTCTTCCTAAAACTGTGGAAAGTTTTGAGCAAGCTGAATCAAATCATGATGAGCAACAAGTGTATGCTCATAAGGCGAAAAATTCAACAGAAGAAGGAAGCTTTGATAGTCTGAATAGTAAGAGTGATGAGCTGGTAAAGACAGAACAAGTAGAGCAGGTTTTGAAAAATATATCAAGCATTGAAGTGAAACCATCTCAAAAAATGGGTCGTGTTCGTATTGCTCGAAGTGATTATTGGTGGGAACGAGATATTGAAGATTGGCCTTTGTTAGAAATCGTATTGGCAATTATAGCTATTTTAATCATCGCTATTTTAGTAAGCATTCTGGTAAGTATTCTTGGTGGATTGGTTTCAAGTTTACTTGGCTTGATTTTATTAATTCTCTTAGCATATATCTTATACACCCTTTGGCTGTAAGTTTTTTAGCAAAATAAAAAGCCCTCTCTAATTTCTTAGAAAGGGCTTTTTTTTGGTTTGGTTTAAGGAGAAATGATTACATCATTCCACCCATTCCTCCTGGCATTCCGCCTGGAATTCCACCTGACATTCCTCCGCCATTCTCTTCTTCAGCATCTGAAATTACACACTCTGTAGTCAACAACATTCCTGCAATTGACGCTGCGTTTTCAAGAGCAACTCTAGAAACTTTAGTAGGGTCTATAACTCCTGCTTTAATTAAGTCTTCGTAAACTTCAGTTCTCGCGTTGTAACCAAAGTTTCCGGTTCCTTCTTTTACTTTTTGAATAACAACAGAGCCTTCACCACCACAGTTTGCTACAATTTGTCTTAACGGCTCTTCAACTGCTCTTCTTACAATAGCAATCCCTGTAGTTTCGTCAGCGTTTAAGCCTTTTTTGCCATCTAAGGCAGACATTGCTCTAATTAAAGCAACTCCTCCTCCAGGTACAATACCTTCTTCAACAGCAGCTCTAGTTGCGTGCAATGCATCGTCAACTCTGTCTTTCTTCTCTTTCATTTCCACTTCAGATGCAGCTCCTACGTAAAGCACAGCAACACCTCCAGCTAACTTAGCTAATCGCTCTTGAAGTTTTTCTTTGTCATAATCAGAGGTAGTGTTTTCAACTTGAGCTTTAATTTGATTTACTCTTGCCTTAATATCTTCTTTAGCACCGGCTCCATTCACAATGGTAGTGTTGTCTTTGTCAATTGTAATTTTCTCACATTGACCTAAATCAGCTAAATCAGCATTTTCTAACTTGTAACCTCTTTCTTCTGAAATTAAAGTACCACCTGTTAAGATTGCTATGTCTTCTAACATTGCTTTTCTTCTGTCGCCAAATCCTGGAGCTTTAACAGCAGCAATTTTCAATGAGCCTCTAATTTTGTTTACCACTAAGGTTGCTAAAGCTTCTCCTTCTACATCTTCTGCAATAATTAACAATGGTCTTCCCGATTGAGCTGTTTTTTCTAATACAGGTAACAAGTCTTTCATTTGACTGATTTTCTTATCGAAAATCAAAATGTAAGGATTGTCCAATTCTGCTTCCATTTTCTCTGTGTCTGTTACAAAGTATGGCGATAAATAACCTCTATCGAATTGCATTCCTTCTACAACTTCAACAGTCGTTTCTGTTCCTTTTGCCTCTTCTACAGTAATTACACCCTCTTTTTTCACTTTGCTCATTGCCTCAGCGATTAGCTTTCCAATAGAACTATCATTGTTTGCTGAAATAGTAGCAACTTGTTCAATTTTTTCAGAATCTTCGCCAACAGATACAGAGATTTTTTTCAACTCTGCTACAATGTCTTTCACTGCTTTGTCAATTCCTCTTTTTAAATCCATTGGGTTAGCACCCGCAGCAACATTCTTCAAACCTTGAGTAACGATTGCTTGTGCTAAAATTGTTGCAGTAGTGGTTCCGTCTCCTGCGTCATCTGCAGTTTTAGAAGCTACTTCTTTTAGCATTTGTGCGCCCATGTTTTCAATTGGGTCTTTCAATTCAATTTCTTTTGCAACCGATACGCCATCTTTTGTAACCGAAGGAGCTCCAAATTTTTTGTCTATTACAACATTTCTTCCCTTAGGTCCTAAGGTAACTTTTACAGCGTTAGCCAATTTGTCTACACCAATTTTTAGTGCATTTCTTGCTTCTGTATCAAATGTGATTTCTTTAGCCATTTTCTTTTACTTTTTTATCGATTAAACAATAGCGAATAAATCAGACTCTCTCATAATTAAGTAGTCTTTTCCTTCAATATTAATTTCAGTTCCAGCAAATTTGCCATACAATACGGTATCACCCGCTTTTACAGTCATTGGTTCATCAGGCTTACCGTTACCTACAGCTACAATAATTCCTTTTTGTGGTTTTTCTTTTGCTGTATCAGGAATAATAATTCCTCCCGCTGTTTTTTCTTCTGCAGCAGCTGGTTCAACAAGAACTCGGTCTGCTAAAGGTTTTACACTTACTGACATATTTTAAGTTTTAAGTTAGTTTATATTAACGATTGGGCTAAAGTCACATTTCGTGCCAACCCAAACCTCCTGCCAATAGCGGAAAAATTTTCAGTTTTAGGAATAAAAAGATGTCAGAATAGGTGACAGTTTGGCAAGCTATTTTTTTTCAAAAGTGATGATGTATCGAAAACCTAGAGTCGAATGTGCACTATCTGGGCTTATAAATGTTTTCGCATTCATTCCTGCCGGATTTTTTCCATCAATAGAAGAGTAACGCTCATCTTACCAATTACCTCCACGTACTAATTTTCCGCCAGGATGATTTTGTTCATCGTAAAACCGTTCAATCTGGCTAAGTAAATATGTGCTTCGTTCAGTTGAAGTCGAAATTTGGCTTTGTCTTAAATCGAAAATCGGTTTCCATTGTGTTGCGTAATCATTATCAATCCATTCAGAAACATTTCCACCCATAAAACAAATTCCAAGCGGATCCATATTTAGTGAGAGGTATGGATTCTTAAGATTCTTTTTGCCTCTCATTTCTAAGTTTACTACTGAAGTATTTAATGTTAAATCTATCACTAGTAGTCCTTTAAGTTTAGGTGCTGATATAAGAAGTGGTTGTAATTGGTTTTTTCTTCGACGAACGTATTTTTTACCTGTAGCAGAAATGCTATCTGTCCTTTCATTGGTCCTTTCTTTAACTTCTAAGTTTGTAATCCAATTGTTATCAGAAAGGTATTCATATTGATAGGACAGCAAGCGAATGGTATCCTCTTCTAAAAGAGCAGTGGCAACCAAGTCCCATTGAAAATCATTTGGTAGCTTATATTTAATAGTATAAGGGATGTCTTTTTTATCAAGAGCTTTCTGTTTTTGGGCGGTTTTCCAATGCAAAAATGCTTGTACTTGCCAATAATTGACACCTACCACAGGATAATCATTATAGGCAGGATGCCAAAAATAAATATTTGTTAACGGTTCATTAAAAGAGTAACTGAAGTCACGAATCCATGAAAGTGTATCAGGATAAATATTGCTTATAATATCTATTTCCTGTAATTCGTTTGTTAATTGATAATTATAGTTTAAAAGCCTTGTGTCAATTTTTCTGTTAAATCTCCAACTTTGAGTGATAGGGTGTAAGGTGCTTAACGCTTCTACTACTTCTTGTTGGTTCCATAGGATAGGTTTCGTGTAATCTAATATCCAATAGCTTGTGTTGTTTTTAGTGGTAAATATTTCTTTTTTGTAAGTGCTGTCAAATTCCTCAAACAAAATTTCTCTAGCAATTGAATCTCTAACCCAATTAACAAACTCTCTATACTCTTTATTTGTTACCTCATATTTTGAGAAATAAAAAGGTTGTAGTAGTTCATTCTTTTTCTTTATTCGGAAATTAGTATCAAGCTCTAATAGGAGGGCGTTTTGATTTAATGAGATATGGCTTGAGTCTATAAAAAAACGCATTGAATTCATAAAATAGCCTTGGCTTTGATCCTTTCCATCAAGCACAATGAATCCTTTTGAAACATCAATTCCTGAAATCTTTTTTAATATTCGAGACTTTTCAGGTTGAACAAATATCACATTTTTGGAAATTTCTTTTAAAATACTTTTTGGGGCTTCTGAATTAATTTCAAAAAAATAAGGCGAGTGGTAGGTCGTAGATTCTGATTTGGTTGAAGCGTTGTCACTTAAGGGAGAGAATACATGGTAATACGCCATGTACTCTCTATTCATCCCAAAACTTGGATTATGATGAAATGGTACTAAATTGCCATTATATTCAATAATTCTTGTAATTGAAGTTTCTTTAATATAGACACCATCTAATATCAAATTCGACTTGTTATGCTTAGGTAAAATACTTTTTGAAGTATCTTCTGCTTGGCCCGATAAATACGGAAGTTGAAAGCAGAAAAATAAAATAATTAGAAATCGCCTGAGCATAATTTGAATTTAGAACCTCAAGCTATTAAAAAAAAGGTCAAAAAAAATGCCTCGCTGAAAAGCGAGGCATTTTGTATAAATTGATGTCATTCTTATTCCGTAGGTGCTGAACTTGGATCAGCAGGAACCTCTTCATTTGTTATTGGTGCTTGAGAAGCAGGAATAATGATTTGGTTTGCCTCGCCTTGTAATTCAGATTCTACTGTTTCTGCTTGTATTACAGGAGTTCTGTTAATTGTAGCAGAAGAAAGAATACTTAGAACTATAAGTGCGATACCTAAGGTCCAAGTGGCTTTTTCTAAAAAGTCAGTTGTTTTTCGAACTCCCATTACTTGGTTTGAAGAAGAAAAGTTAGAAGCCAAACCACCTTTTGGATTTTGAACTAAGATTACCATTATAAGCAATACTGCAATAATGAATACTAATACGGATACAATAATGTACATTTTATTTTATGTGTTTAATTGAATTTGAATTTCTTTAATTCGGCCTGCAAAATAACTCCTTTTTTCGGGATATTTCAACTGCAATTTTTCAAAAGCTTTAATTGCCTTCTCTAAGTGCCCTTGATCAGCATAAATGTTAGCTAAAGTTACCGTCATTAGGTCGTCATCTTCTTGTACACTTAGTCGCGCCATTTTGATCGGAGAGTAGAAGCTCGATTTTTCTCTATTGTGTTTAATAACAGTTGGTATAGATGAGGTTTCTTGATCGAATTCCTCCTCCTCATCATCATAAGTTTCGATCGTTTCAATGGGTTCTTCGAGCGTTTTTAGCCAGTCCGTAAAACTGTGACTTTCCGTGCTCGAATTTACCGTAGACTCTTCTTCAGTCTTATTATTTTCGGCATATTCTGAGTGAAGAGTCTCTTCTGTTGCCCATTTATTTACCTCTTCGTTTGAAGATTCTGCTCGCTTCAATGGATTCAAGCTGTCTATATCAGGAATTTCGTTAGATACATTTAACAAAATGGAACTGCTAACAGCAGAACTTAGAATTTGACGATCTAAATCATCTTGCTCTTCCTTATTACCTTCCTCTATTTTGCTAAAATCAACACTAAATTTTTCTTGTTCTAAAACGGTTAATTTTTCTTGTTGCTCTTCAGCGATTTGCCGGTTTTGTGATAGTTCAGCTTCAGCGCTAATTTCTTCTAAAGAATCATGTTCTTCAGTCAATTCTGATGTTGGAAAAGCTTCGGTTTTGTCAGGCGAACTAGTATCTTGTTCTAAAATAACCTCAGAAACTTCTTCAGCAGGATGAATTTCCTTTATTTCAGCAGCAGTAGTAACTACTACATCTTCTTCAGTTGCTGGTAAAGGAACGTCTTCTACTACGGCAACTGTAGTTTCGTTGTCAGTAGTAATAGGTTGAAATTGTGCAAAAAGCAAATTGTGTAACTGTTTGCGGTTCGCAGCATAAGCAGCAGTTTTCTTTAAACTTGCTTCAAAGTTTAAGTTTTCTGAGGTATGGTATGCTTTGGTTAGTAACAACTGAGCACTCTGGAAATACGGATAAGCTTTACACACCTCATTCAGGCCCACAAAGGATTCAGAACCTACTACATGAGGTTCTTTTAAATAAGAAATAAATGTGGATTTGCTTATTACCAATTTGTTACAGCTTTGTTGAAAATGTCTTGCGTCAATTGCTCATTGATTGTGTTTAGCACTTCTTCCTCTCGGGTGCCTAAATCTTCTGTAGCTGGCAGGTCTTCAAAACGTGAAAAGCTACTTTCAAAACTCTGGTCTTCATCTTTTGTGTTTGTGAATTTAACATTCACCGTCATCGTAACTCGTGTTAAGGCAGCTTCTTCGTTTCCCTGAATTGCAACCGGGTTATTAGTGTAATTGCTAATATAACCTTCAAAATTTAAGTCGCCATCACTTTTTACAAGTACAAGATTTGTTTGTGAAATAAAAACATCTTTTAATGCTTCAGTGAACAATTGCCCTGATGTTGGAGGCGCTAATGCAGCGTTAATTGGAAAAAACTCTATGGAAACGGTCTTAACTTCAGGCGAAATAGAAGCTCCTGTAAATGAGTAGGAAACTTGGCATGCTGTAGCAATGACAGCCACAAATATTGCGATTAAACCTATTTTTTTACTGCTCATCATTGCTCAATGTCGTATTCTTTAATTTTCCTGTACAAAGTACGTTCCGAAATTCCTAAATCTTCCGCAGCATATTTTCTTTTTCCTCCATGTTTTTCTAAAGCGCGCTTAATCAGTTTTTTTTCAGTTTCAGAAATCGAAAGTGATTCTTCTTCTTGCTCAATTACAATATCTTGAAATTCATCCTTTTCCTCTGAATGGGTTGATTTATGAATGCTAACAGCATCATTGTCGAAGTTAGAAGTGGTACTTTTTTGTTCTCGGTTTTCGTTGAATTGAGCTAATTCAAGTCTCTTCTCTAATGAATTAATAGAGTCTTGTTCACCGTACAAACGTTCAAAAACTTGGTCATTAATCTCTTCTTTGTTTGGTTTGGAGTCCGATTGAATAACCTGAAAAACTACTTTTTTTAAGTCGGCCACATCCTTTTTCATGTCGAAAAGTACCTTATATAAAATATCCCTTTCAGTCATCCCATCTTTATCACCACTGTATAAAATTGGTAAAGAGGCATCGCTGTTTTCTGGCAGGTAGTTTAAGAGTACTTCAGAGGTAATTAATTTGTTTTTTTCTATCACCGAAATTTGCTCCGTAACATTTTTCAATTGCCTCACATTTCCAGGCCACCTGTATTTAAGTAAAAGAATTCTGGCGTCTTCGGTTAATTGTACAGAAGGCATTCTATATTTATCCGCAAAGTCAGCTGAAAACTTTCTGAATAGTAAATGTATATCGTCTTTTCTGGCCCTTAACGGAGGTACTTCAATTGGCACCGTATTCAAACGGTAATACAAGTCTTCCCTAAATTTATTTTCTTGAATCGCCTTTGGGATGTTCACATTGGTAGCCGCAGTAATGCGCACATTTGTTTTTTGGGGCTTTGAGCTACCTACCTTTAAAAATTCTCCGGTTTCTAATACTCTTAATAATCGAACTTGAGTGGTTAGAGGAAGTTCAGCAACTTCATCTAAAAAAATGG
Source organism: uncultured Flavobacteriales bacterium (assembly GCA_905479325.1). Lineage (GTDB taxonomy): Bacteria > Bacteroidota > Bacteroidia > Flavobacteriales_E > Vicingaceae > NORP294. The sequence continues at coordinate 9,709 of CAJQLW010000065.1, read as the reverse complement.
TTCCGCCATCAGCCACCTCAAAGTATCCTTTTCTTGTATCAGTGGCTCCTGTAAAAGAACCTTTTTCATGACCAAACAATTCAGAATCTATGGTTCCTTCTGGAATAGCTCCACAGTTCACTGCAATGTATTTGTTGTGCTTTCGTGAACTCAGCTGATGAATAATTTGAGGCATATTTTCCTTGCCGGATCCACTTTCGCCAGTAATCAGTACCGACAAATCTGTTGGGGCAACTTGCATCGCTATGTCAATTGCTCTGTTTAGTTGCTCAGAATGACCAATGATACCAAACCGTTGTTTTATTTGTTCTATCGTCATTATTTTACAGCTTTTCCTTTCAATGTAGCAGAAGTGCAATCTTCAACATAAACCATCACGTATTCGCCTACTTTATAATCTTCTCTCGGAAAAACTACAACAGAATTGTGCGTGTTTCTACCGTATAACTCTTTGTCAGATTTTTTTGAAACGCCCTCAACCAAAACTTCAAACGTTTTACCAAGATCTGCTTTTAGTCTTTCATGCGAATGGACTTGTTGCAAGTCAATTATTTCAGCCAACCTTCTTTGTTTTACTTCTTCTGGAATATCATCGGGGTACTTTCTTTGCGCCATGGTGTTAGGGCGTTCAGAGTATTTAAACATGTACGAGAAATGGTATTTTACGTATTCCATTAAACTCAATGTGTCTTTGTGCTCTTCTTCGGACTCAGAGCAAAAACCTGAAATGATATCGGCAGAAATGGAGCAATTTGGCAAAATTCTCCTAATGGCGTCAATTTTGTTAATGTACCATTCTCTAGTGTAACCTCTGTTCATCATTTCAAGAACTCTCGAGTTACCTGATTGAAAAGGCAGATGAATGTAATCACATATATTTTCATGCTTTGCCATAACATGCAAAACGTCATCCGTCATATCTTTAGGATGAGAAGTTGAGAATCGAATTCTAATTTTTCGATCTACCTGAGCCACTCGATCCATCAATTGAGCAAAATTGGTACTCTTTTCCTGCTCTTCAGGCGAAAGGTTTGCAAACTCTTTTTTAAGTCCACCTCCATACCACAGGTAAGAATCAACATTTTGTCCAAGTAAGGTAACTTCTTTGTATCCTGCTAGAGAAAGTTCCCTAACCTCCTGAATAATCGATTCAGGATCGCGACTTCTTTCTCTTCCGCGGGTAAAAGGCACTACACAGAAAGTGCACATGTTGTCGCATCCTCTTGTAATCGATACAAAGGCAGTTACGCCATTGCCTCCTAATCGAACAGGTGCAATATCTCCGTAAGTCTCTTCTTTCGAAAGAATAACATTTACTGCTTTTCTTCCACCATCAACTTCATTTACCAAATTTGGTAAATCTCTGTATGCGTCTGGTCCAACAACAAGGTCAACAATTTTTTCTTCCTCTAAGAATTTTGATTTTAAGCGTTCAGCCATGCAGCCTAACACTCCAATAATCATTTTTGGATTTTTTCGTTTGTGCTTATTGTAAACGGTTAATCTTTTTCTAACCGTTTGTTCTGCTTTCTCGCGAATTGAGCAGGTGTTTACAAAAACAATATCCGCCTCAGGAAGAAGCTTAGTAGTTTCATAACCCTCTTTTTCTAAAATAGAAGCTACAATTTCACTGTCTGAAAAATTCATTTGGCAGCCATAGCTCTCTATAAATACCTTTCTTCCATTCGATTTTGGAATTTTTCCTCCTTCCAAAACTTCTCCTTGTCTACTTTCGTCAATTACTTTCTCTTCTGTTCCTAGCATGCTTAATCTCTAAATTTCTTTTGCGAAATTAGGAAAAATCAAAAGGCTGTGACAAAATGGCATAATTAGGCCAGTTAATTTTATAAATTTTTTATATTATATGAAATATAATATAGATTACCAAATCACATTTATTAAAATGATTTTTGGAACTCTACGTAAATATTGATTTTCTTTGCCGAAAATTTTCTACCGCACGGAAGTAAAAACTATACCTTATAATATGTCTAAAAATTTAGTTATTGTTGAGTCACCAGCCAAAGCCAAAACCATTGAAGGGTTTTTAGGAAAAGGGTTTACTGTTAAGTCAAGCTTTGGTCACATTAGAGACCTGCCAGGCAAGAATATATCAATTGATATTGAAAATAACTTTGAACCACAATACGTTATTTCAGACGACAAAAAGAAGGTTGTAGCGGAATTAAAAAAATTAGCAAAAGCGGCAGACATTGTTTGGCTAGCGACGGATGAGGACCGAGAGGGAGAAGCAATTTCTTGGCATTTAGAAGAGGCCTTAGACTTGAAGAATAAAGAAACAAAACGAATTGTTTTTTCTGAAATTACCAAGTCAGCCATAACAAAAGCTATTGAAAACCCAAGGAAGGTTAATCGAAATTTAGTTGATGCACAGCAAGCGAGAAGAGTGTTGGATCGGTTGGTGGGGTATGAACTTTCTCCTGTTTTGTGGAAAAAAGTAAAACCTTCGCTATCTGCGGGAAGAGTTCAATCGGTAACTGTTAGGTTAGTTGTTGAAAGGGAAAGAGAGATCCAAAACTTTAAGGTAACCGATTTTTTTAGAGTAGTTGGAGTATTTCAATTGTCAAAAGGAAAAAGCTTTAAAGCAGAAGTTAGTTCTCGTTTTAAAAGTTACGAAGAGGCAAAAGCTTTTATTCAAGAGTGTGAAAAATCAACGTACTCAATCAAAGACCTGGTTAAAAAACCTGCAACAAAGTCTCCGGCCGCTCCATTCACAACGTCTACTCTTCAGCAAGAGGCAAGTAGAAAGTTAGGTTTTTCGGTTGCTCAAACTATGTTGGTTGCTCAAAAATTATACGAAGCAGGTAAGATTACTTACATGAGAACAGATTCTGTAAACTTATCTGAGACAGCTGTTGATGGAGCAAAAGATTACATTACCAAAACATACGGGACAGAATATTCTAATCCTAAACAATACAGTTCAAAATCAAAAGGGGCACAAGAAGCTCACGAGGCTATTCGTCCAACTAACCTTGCAGTAGATAGTTTAGGCACCTCCACTCAAGAAAACAGATTGTATGAACTAATTTGGAAAAGAACAACTGCTTCTCAAATGGCCAATGCCAGAATTGAGAGAACAACGGCAACAATAAACGTGTTAGAATCGGAGACAGATTTTACAGCTAAAGGAGAGATTTTGCAATTCGAAGGGTTTCTAAAAGTGTACCTTGAAGGCAACGACGATGAGGACGAAGATGAAGAGCAAGAAGGGATGCTTCCTGCAATGAACGTTGGTGACGATGTGAATATGAATGAAATTGTAGCGACTCAAAGATTTACCAAACATCCGGCACGCTACCAAGAGGCTAGTTTGGTTAAAAAATTAGAAGAGTTAGGCATTGGCCGACCTTCTACTTACGCACCAACAATTTCTACCATTCAGAAAAGAGGTTACGTGGTGAAGGAGGAGCGTGAAGGAGTTGAGCGCAAGTATGAAGTTTTAACGCTTGATGCAAAAGGAATAAAAGAAACGACACAGACAGAGAGAACCGGAGCAGAAAAGAACAAACTTTTTCCAACCGATACGGGAATAGTTGTAACAGATTTTTTATCTGAGAACTTCAAAACAATAATGGATTACAGCTTTACAGCCGATGTTGAAAAGCAATTCGATGATATTGCAGGCGGATTGTTGAAGTGGAATGAAATGATAAAAACATTTTACGACCCATTTCATACAAATGTTGAGCACACCCTAGAGCACGCAGATAGAGCTAAAGGGGAACGTTTATTGGGAGAAGATCCTGCTACGGGAAAACCTGTTTATGCAAGAATTGGCAGGTATGGGGCAATGGTTCAAATTGGCCATGTAGACGATGAAGAAAAGCCAAAGTTTGCTTCATTGTTAAAAGATCAGAGTATAGAAACAATTAGCTACGAGGAGGCAATGGATTTGTTCAAACTTCCACGAGAGGTAGGAACATATGAAGATAAGCTTGTTACGGCTGCAATAGGCCGGTTTGGTCCTTATTTGAAATGGAACAGTTTGTTCATTTCTCTTAAAAAGGCGGAAGGTGATGACCCTTTTACCGTTGACATGGAAAGAGCGGAAGTTTTAATTGAAGCTAAAAAAGAAGCTGAGGCAAATAAGTATATAAAAGTATTTGAAGAGGATAAAGATATTCAGGTATTGAACGGACGTTGGGGTCCTTACATTAAGTTTGGAAAGAAGAATATAAAAATACCGAAGGATGTTGTTCCTGAAAATTTGACCTTAGAAGAATGTAAGAAGCTTGCCGCTGAAGCACCAGCTAAGAAAAAAGTAGTTCGAAGAGTAAAAAAGAAATAAGCATGTCACTTTTTGATTATTTCCAAAAGGTAGAGACAGATAAAGTAGATGGTTTTCATCTATTAACTGAAGGGCAAATCGGAAGTCAACTTGATTTGAATCCTCAATCGTTAGATGGGTATGACTTAGTTTTTTTTGACATAGAAGAAGAGAGGGGTAGTATCAGAAATATTGGTTGCTCTAAAGGCGCTAATCAGGTTAGGAGTTATTTCTATCAACTCCATCAGGGGTTAACGCCTTTAAAAATGGCTGACTTTGGAACCTTAAAGCAAGGAGAAAGTGTAACCGACACTTATTTTGCCGTTACAGATGTGATTTCTCAACTGCTTAGAAAAAGTGTTATCCCAATTTTTTTAGGGGGCTCGCAAGATTTGGTTTATGCAAATTACATGGCTTACACCAAAGAAGAGCAGACGGTAAATCTAGTGAGTATCGATTCGAAGTTTGCATTGGGGAAAACCGATGAGCCAATTCATGACTTGAATTATTTTTCTAAAATCATCATTCAGCAGCCAAATGTGCTGTTCAATTTTTCTAATTTAGGATATCAAACATATTTAATTGATCAAGCGGAGTTGCATTTGTTGCAAGATTTGTTTTTTGACAGTCATAGGTTAGGCGAATTAAAAGCAGACATTAGAGTAGCTGAGCCAATTATTCGAAATGCAGATTTCGTGAATTTCAGTATGAGTGCTGTTGCACAGCCTTATGCGCCTGCAAATAAAGTAACTTCTGCCAATGGACTGAATGGGGAGCAAGCATGCCAGCTAAGTCGATACGCCGGAATGAGCGATAAGTTGAGTTCTTTTGGGATTTACGACTTCAATGCTACCATTTTTGATCACGGGCAAACCGCAAACCTTATTGCACAAATGATTTGGTACTTTATTGACGGATATTATAGCAGAAAGGGAGACTTTCCGGCTTGCAATAAGAGGGAGTACGTTAAGTACACAGTCAACTTAGAAGAAGGCGAACAGGAGTTGGTTTTTTACAAGAGTCCTAAATCCGACCGCTGGTGGATGAATGTTCCGTATCATGCTAGTTTTACGAAAAAGTATGAACGTCATTTAATGCTTCCTTGTGATTATAATGACTATTTGATTGCAACAAAGAATGAGATTCCTGAGCGATGGTTTCAAACTTTTCAAAAGCTGCAATAATTGATTTTAACATTTGAGTTTTATAAAATCATTGAAAAACGAATGTGTCAAAGTAAAAATTGGGTATCTTAGGCCTCTAAAATTAATTTATTTTAAGGAAATATTTCATAAATTCACTCTATGAAGAAGATTTTTATTGCTGTTGTTTGTGTTTTTAGTGTGTTCAAAATGAGTGCGCAACAAGATCCTCAGTTCACTCAAAACATGTTCAACAGGCTTGCTGTTAACCCTGCATATGCAGGTGCGAAAGAGTCGTTTTGTGCTACTATAATATCTAGAGAGCAATGGATGGGATTCGAAGGTAATCCTCAAACAAATTTATTGAGCCTTGATTATGGTACAACAATAAAGCAGAAACATAAGGTTGGAGCAGGGCTTACGGTAATTCAAGATGAAATTGGTCCAATTCAATCGTTGAATGCCAAACTTGCAATGTCTTATCATTATAGAATCCAACAAGGCGTTTTGTCAGGAGGATTGGAGTTGGGTATCTATAATCAATCTATATCAGGAGATTGGAGAACTTCTGAGGGAGCTTTTGACGGAACAGAAGATCCTAAGATTCCTAACGCTGAGGCAGGAGCAACTGTTTTTGATTTAGGTTTTGGTCTGTATTACTACAGGAGAAATATGTACGTCGGGTTATCTTCAACACACATGGAGCAGTCGGTGATTAGCGACAATTTAGCAGATTTATCATCTCTAACATTTAAGAAGGCTCGTCATTACTATGTAATGGGAGGTTATAATTATGAAACAACTGCTTTCTCTAGAAAGTTAGAAATTATGCCATCGTTCTTCGTAAAAAGTGATGCAATTTCAACACAGGTAGATTTGAATACCAATGTTAAATACAACGATTTGGTTTGGGTAGGAGCTTCTTATCGAATTCAAGACGCAGTTTCTTTGTTAGCAGGACTCGATTTTGCAGGGCTTAAATTAGGTGGTCAATTTGACAACATTAAAGTTGGATTTGCGTATGACTACAATATATCAGATTTAAGTACGTATAATAATGGCAGTATCGAAATCATGATTAACTACTGCTACAAGTTTGTTAAAAACGAGAAAATCGAAAGGTATAAAGATGTAAGGTTTTTATAAAAAATCGATTGTAAATAAAATAGAAAAAAATAAGTATACTTGCAAATTCCAAATTAAGTGGAAACGTCGAAGTTTCAACTTTTAAAAACGAAAGGCCATGAAAAAATTGACCTATATATTATTGATAATGATTACTGTACTTACTTCGTGTAACTACGACAATGGTGAGCTTATCGGTGTTCAAGGTAGAGAAGATTGGTATCAACCAGTACCATATGGTATGCTGTTGATTCCTCAAGGAAGTTTTACAATGGGCAATACTGATCAGGATGTGCCTGGTGCTCGTCAATCAAAGACTAAGGTTGTGTCTTTGGCGGCATTCTACATGGATCAAACCGAAATAACTAACAATGAATACAGACAGTTTGTATACTGGGTTCGTGACTCCATTGCGAGAAAAATCTTAGCTGAAGAGGTGGATGAAGAATTGTACTCGAATACAATCAATTCTTTTGGAGAAGATATGGATCCTCCTACCATTAATTGGTATGCCAAAATGAATTGGCTTGGTGAAGAGGAAAGAGAAGCATTAGAAGTGATGTTTTTGCCGGATTACGAAAGGTTTTACAATAGAAAGCAAATTGATACCAGAAAGTTAATGTTTGAATACTCTTGGATTGACTACAGAACGGCAGCTTCTAGATTTAGCAGAGAGCAAGGTCAAATCGATCGTTCTGTTTTTATCAAAAAAGACATTATCAATGTTTATCCTGATACATTGGCTTGGGTTCATGATTTCACATATTCTTATAACGAGCCATTAACAAATACCTATTTCTGGCATCCAGCTTATGATGATTATCCACTTGTTGGAATTTCTTGGAAGCAAGCAAGAGCATTTTCGATATGGAGAACTGAATTGTTAAATAACTACTTAAGAGGTGGCGGATTTAGCGCAGTGCAGCACTTTAGATTGCCTACTGAGTCAGAGTGGGAATGGGCTGCTCGAGGCGGTCTTGATAATAACCAATTTCCTTGGGGAGGTCCTTACATCAGAAACACTGCGGGTTGTTTCTTAGGAAACTTTAAACCGCTTAGAGGTAATTATGTGGATGATGGTGGTCTAAATACAGTTAAGGTTTATTCTTACAATCCAAACGATTATGGTTTGTTTTGTATGGCAGGTAATGTTGCAGAATGGACAAGTAATGCTTTTGATGAGTCCGCTTACGACTTCGCTCACGACATGAATATGGATTACTCATATGAAGCTAAGGAATCTGACCCACCTTCATTGAAAAGAAAAGTAATCAGAGGTGGCTCGTGGAAGGATGTGTCTTATTTCCTTCATAATGGAACAAGAACTTTCGAATACCAAGATACCGCAAAATGTTACATTGGATTTAGAAATGTAATGTCTTTCTTGGGAAGACCAGAAAATAACGAAGAACTTTAGAATTTTATATTAATCAATCAATTAACTAATCAATTAACTAAGAATTAAGATGGGAGTAGTAGAATTTTTATTTGAAACAAAAAAAGGAAAGAAAATCATGGGTCTCCTTTACGGGATGGGAGCAGCAGTAGTAATTGTAGGTGCGCTATTTAAAATTGAGCACTGGCCTGGGGCGTCTGCCATGTTAATTACAGGACTTACAGTAGAGGCATTGATTTTTGCCGTATCAGCCTTCGAGCCACCACACAGTGAGGTTGATTGGACGTTAGCATATCCTGAATTAGCAGGAATAGAGGATGATCAATTAACATCGGTTTCTTCAAGAAGAGGCGGTTCTGCTTCACAAGAATTAGATCAAATGTTAGAAGAAGCGAAGATTGGACCTGAATTGATTGAAAGTTTGGGTACTGGTTTTAGAAATTTAGCTGATCACACTTCTAAATTAAATAACATTACAGATTTAGGTGCGGCTTCTTCTGAGTTTGTTGAGAACATTAAAGACGCATCATCAAAAATGAGTAGCCTATCTGCATCATATGAGGCAGCTTCTGAAACGTTAACTGGATTAACTGTTTCTTCTGATGATAGCAATGCATACTCAGAAAATTTAAGAAATATCAGCTCTAAATTAAGTGAGTTAAATAACGTGTATGAATTACAGTTGAAATCTGCTTCCGAGCACATCCAAGCAAGTAACTCGGCGTTCGAAGGAATGGATACGTTGATGAATAACTTACAAAGTTCTATCGAAGGAACAGAGAAATACAAAACCAACATTGCAGAGTTAGCAAATAACTTAAGCTCACTGAATAAGATTTATGGCAACATGTTAACTGCTATGAATCCAGGTGGACAAGCATAATTAATATCATTTTCAATTACATACTAAAAATTAAATAGAATGGCAGGAGGTAAATTACCACCACGACAGAAAATGATTGGGATGATGTATTTGGTACTAACCGCTTTACTAGCGATGAACGTATCAAAAGATATTCTTAATGCATTTGTAACTGTGAACGACGGTTTAGAGAGCACCAAACTAAACTTTAAAGATAAAAATGCTGATGCATACAGCAGCTTTAGTAAATCTAACTCTGAAAACCCTGTAAAAACGGGTCCATATTACAAAAAAGCTTTAGAGATTAAAGAAGCAGCTGATCAGCTTGTAACACATATTGATGACATCAAGGTTGAGATTATTGCAGGTATTGAGCCTGAAATTACCACTGAGACTGCAAGAGGCAAGAATCAGTTTGGTGTGGATACTATATTAAACTTGAAATACATAAAGGTAAAGGACAACTATTTATTTTCAACCAACTTATTGGTAGGGGGAGATCCTGTGAGTCCAAAAGACGGACCACTTTCAGCTCTTGAATTGAAGGGTAAGTTAGAATCTTTTAGAGATTTAGCTAAAAGTATGGTAAAAGAAGGCGGGGCAATTGATGCATCGCTGGATCAGACTTTCACCTTTGGGGATGCAAAAAATGCAGCAGGTGTTGTTGAGAATTGGCCTTCGTATAACTTCCATGGAGTACCGGCAGCAGCAACAATTACTTTGCTTACTAAGATGCAAACGGATGTAAGAAATGCGGAATCGGATGTTGTTAAGTATTTGTACAGTTCAGTTGACGCAGCTTCGTACAAATTTACCGGCCTTGATGCTGCTGTTATACCAGAGTCTAATTACATTATTAGAGGAGATAGCTTCAGAGCTGAAGTCTTTTTAGC
>CAJQLW010000064.1 GCA_905479325.1 uncultured Flavobacteriales bacterium | reverse complement strand
GCCTGCAGCGCTATTGGTCTTTTTTCATGCCCTGGACTTTTGTGCAAGCACAAGTCCGGGCATAAAAAAAGCCCTGATGCTGTGCATCAAGGCTTTTCCTTGTAGACATTCTGGAGAAAAGGTCGAAACTCAATATAATGGATAAACCAGATCAGATTGAGTGAAGTGTATCTCAGTAAGGTTATCCGGTTACTTGAATTTGTAGTTCGGATTGTTCCGAACACTCATTTGGAATCTCGTTTAATTCCAATATCCCAGTGTTTTTAGTATTTTACGTGTAAAATCGGGAGCGTAAACAGTCTTATATCACAAATTTTAAAAAATACTTCAACCACTTAAATAATTGACTGCAAAGGAATTCATACTATCTTTTCAAAAAAAAATCCATGAACCAAGACCTTTTAAATTTCATCGAGTTATGCTTGCTTGGTGGACCAATTAAAGAAAAAGAGCGTGAAGTGATTTTTCGCAAAGCCCAGAGCTTAGGTGTACCTAAAGATGAATGCGAACTCATCCTAAGAGGGATGATAAATAAGAGCAAATCTTCCTTGCTACCATCCGATAGAAGTGTTGAACAACCCACTCATGAAATTGGATATTCACAAGATGTATTTCGAAGTGTAAATGAAAATATACTGGGTTATATTAAGGCTATAGAGTTAAGCCGCACTATCCAGCATGATTTCAAAAACGACTCCCCGAATATTTTACAGAGAGTAAAGGCAAAATATACCTCCAAGACAAACTCTAAAGAAGTTGTTAATTTCCTTGATTTAGACGGTAGTGGGTTATTTCTAAAAAAAGCTTTCAGACCGGAATCCATGCTCCCCGAAAAACTAAAAGGCTATATCAAGCGCAATGCTAATAAGGGCTATTGTGTATACTTCAATGAAAATGGTTTAGAAGTAAATGCGTCTCACTGGGATCGAAAGTGGACCTTACTTACCATATGGTATCAAGACAGAGTAATATATCATTACGGCGAAAAAATCGGGAGTATACAAACAGGGGGATATGAGCATCCCTCCGGTTTTGAAAGATATATACTGTACAAGGATGCAAAAAGTGTATCCAACGGCAATAAGAGTAGTCGAACTTGCCCCTCGGGACGTAATTGGGGATACTATTTTAGTGTACACAAAGATAAGTTAGAAAAGCAGTTGAACAGCCTTTTAATTTTCATGCCAGCAAAAATCATAAAACAAAATGTTTTCAATCCCTCTTTACTGTCTGTATCGACAAAACTTTCCTCACTTTTAAATGAACGTGATTTAGATAAGGTCGATTACAATGTCATCCAAAATCTTTCTTCAATAGAGAATAAACTTAATAAAAGACTTTATTCTATTGGCTATTCCGGCGAACCTGAAGAAATTGAAATATGGGAGACTACACCTCGAAACGAAGATTTCATCATGATTGAAAACAATGGTAAAATGTTTTATAACCATCGATTAATTGAATCTATTGAAGAGGTTATTACGGATATTACAGACTTCAGTATACTTTGTGCAACAGTCATCAATTTATTTGAATTAAGAGGTAAGAACAGAGTCGAGTATAAAAAACTATTATCAGAATTAGAACAAATTGGATTAACATATTCGAAGTTCGAGAATACCGTTATTTCTGAACTTCAAGGTATCCGGGAGGCGATAGAATCACTTAGGATAGGCCTAACGGCGCAACTTAGTGTTATTTCAAACCAACTTCGCGAAACCAATTTCGGCCTCGCCACCCTAAATGATAAAGTCGCAATGACCTCAGAAAAATTAGATGGAATTAAATCATCTTTAGACTTTAATAATCTTCTAACAGGTATTTCAATTTACCAGAATTACAAACTGATTAAAAAGTAAGAACTAAAACTTTTTACCTTTTGTTGTGCCAAGCGCTATTCTGACCACTCACCAAAACATCGAACACGGGTCACAGTACTGAAACAGCTAAATCACAATCATCCGCCTATTCATAACGTTTTGCTTTATTTAAATAGTGCAGGTATTACTGATCTTGGAATGAAGCCCCTGGCTTGTTCCCGATAAGGACAAATACACCCTGTTAGCTTAATGAATGACTCAAAAACAAATCTGTTTTTCCTAATCCAAAGTAAGAGATGCTATGCCAAGCAGCCTCAAGGTGCTGCGGCTCGGCAGCTCAAATTGATGTTGACATTAAATCCCTCAAGTAACAGGAGTTCTATATCTCGCTCTAGGACGCTTTCTAGCTTCTTCAAGTCTTATTTCATTGAAAATAAATGTAAACAATAATCAGTGCTGACTCATAGCAGAATAGGAATACGAGGTGAAGTATGTGAGGTGTGGATTGTTCACAGAGCAAAAACAGCTAAAATCCCGGAAGTCACCAAAACTGACGGAAAAACTGACGGAATTGACGCAAAATCGTATCTTCCATCCATTATTAATCAGTCGTTGGTTTATAATACGTTCTAGTATTTATTGAAATAGTCAGTGCTTTAGGAAGCGGAGTGGATTAGCATCACAACTTGTTTGATGCGAGGCTACACCTCAGTTGTAGCGAGAAGAAGAGAGTCCAACGTAGCTAAACGAAGAAACCCTCTGAAGTTTCCTTCAAAGGGTTTCTGAGTAGCGGAGGCAGGACTCGAACCTACGACCTTCGGGTTATGAGCCCGACGAGCTACCAACTGCTCCACTCCGCGTTATTGTGGGACAAATGTAAGTGAATTAGTGGACACGCACCAAACTAAATA
>CAJQLW010000063.1 GCA_905479325.1 uncultured Flavobacteriales bacterium | reverse complement strand
ATTTGGAAATTATTTGAGAAAACAGAGTTATATTTACCATCGGAGAGGTTTTTTGTGTTGCACCACAAAGGTAACTTTGAGGAACAAATTACCTTCTCCTTTTTTAAACGTTTAGGACGCTATTGATAAAAAACGTTAAAACAATGGAGAAATTAGAACAATACACTGATATGCTAATGAACCTAGTATCAACTTATGGACTAAAACTAGTTGGAGCAATAATTACCCTTGTACTTGGCCTCTGGGTGGTGAAAAAAATTAGTGAGTTCTTTGACAAAACTTTAAAAAAGAAGGAAATTGATCCATCACTACGGCCTTTCTTGAGTAGTATGGTAAACACTTTGCTAAAAGTTTTTCTTGTAGTAACCGTTTTAAGCATGATGGGCATTGAAATGACATCATTTGTTGCTATTTTGGGTGCTGCCGGTTTAGCAGTAGGTTTAGCGCTTTCAGGAACATTACAAAACTTCGCAGGTGGAGTTATCATTTTAATTTTAAAGCCGTTTAAAGTTGGAGATTTTATTGATGCTCAAGGGTACAGTGGAAGTGTATCTTCTATTCAGATTTTTAACACTATTTTAAAAACTCCCGATAATAAAACCATTATAATTCCAAATGGAGGTTTGTCAACAGGAGCCTTGACAAATTATTCAACTGAACCAACAAGAAGAGTTGACTGGACAGTTGGTATTGGATATGGTGACGATATTGAAAAAGCGAGAAAAATTTTGTTGGAGATTTTAACTGCTGATGAAAGAGTTTTTAAAGACCCTGCGCCTTTTATACAAGTTTCAGCTTTAGCAGATAGCTCGGTGAATTTAGCTACAAGAGTTTGGGTAAATGCCGGTGATTACTGGGGAGTTTTTATGGAAACCAACGAAAAAATTTACAACGAATTCAATAAACTAGGAATCAACATCCCTTTCCCACAGATGGATGTTCACTTGCACAAACAAAACTAAAAAATTGATTTTCAAAATATTCAACCAATGAAAAAAATTATTACGCTTGCATTGCTATTCTCTGGAATCTGCTCCTTTGCTCAAGTTACCGTTGGAGAAAAAAAGTTCAACCCCGTTAGGACTGATACTATTGATGGCTGGGAAAAAGGCGGATTAGTCAACATCAATTTTACCCAAGTATCATTAACAAATTGGGCCGCAGGTGGGCAAAACTCTATTTCTTTAGCAGGATTTTCGAGTCTTTTTGCCAATTACAAACAAGGCAAATCAACATGGGATAACACATTGGTCATGCAGTTTGGACAAGTAAACCAAGCAAATGCAGGCTTTGTTAAGTCAGATGATCGCTTGCAATTAACCTCTAAGTATGGAAGAGAAGCTGGCAACAACTGGTATTACGCAGCATTATTAGACTTTCAAACTCAATTTACTGTAGGTTACAACGATCCATTAAATCGAAAAGGAAGAATTTCTGACTTTATGGCTCCTGCTTATGTATTAGGTGCGCTTGGAATGGACTATAAACCAAGCAGCAACTTTACTGTATTTGTTGCTCCTGTTACAGCTAAATTCACTATTGTGAATGATGACTCTTTAGCTTTTAGAGGAGAATACGGTGTGCAAGGTTATGAAGTAGATGCTAATGGAACGGTGACAGACTTTGAAAATACCCGCATGGAAATAGGCGGGTATTTGAGATTGAACTACAAGAAACAAATCATGGAAAATATTACTTACCAAACCAACTTGGGTTTGTTTTCTAACTACGCCAATAACCCACAAAATATTGATGTAAACTGGGATAACATTTTAAACATGAAGGTTAACAAGTACATTAGTGCATCAATAACCACTTCTTTGATTTATGATGATGACGTAGATATTGCTGTTTTAAAGGACGATGGAACTGCTGCAACAAGAGAAGACGGTTCGCCTGAAATAGGACCAAGAACTCAATTCAAATACGTATTAGGCGTTGGTTTTGCATATACTTTCGGAGATAAGTAACAACTAACTTAACCGAAAAAGCCCCTTCATTTATGCTTTGAGTTCGCTCAGCATAAGGATGAAGGGGCTTTTTTTTTGCGTTTCGCTCTCTACACTTTCACTCTTTTGATACTGCAACCTATTGCTTTTGTATTCTTGGGATCTATTTCTTTACCAGCTTTTAAAGCTTCTTTTAAAAATGAATTTTTCATGTTATTTATTTTAAATTATAACTTCAGAGTAAAAACAGCGTTCAAATGCTATTTATCCTTTTTCAAAAAGTAAAACTGCTTAAATAAAAAAGAAAGGCGCTGACCCTTTCTTCCTCTTTATAACTCACATTTCTAATTAGTGGCGAATAATCTATATGTTCTAATCTGACATTTGTTAACAAGTCGCAATGATTTTATTTTTAAAGCGTTTAATTTAGTTAACATCCTTAATGAAAGTTAGAGTTGTTTTTTTAATGTTACAGAAATTCGCATAGAAGAAGTAGTGAAAAAATAAAAATGACACAAGCATTGGTTTTTTTATCTTCGCAACCTAAAGAAACTAAATCTTGAGAAGCACCCAAATCCTTTTCTTAACGACTCAACTTCCATATCCACCAAAAAGCGGAGGAACGGTGAAATCTTGGAATTATGTAAAATTTCTTTCACAAAACTATACTCTTTCTGTTGCTAGCCTGCTAAAAGATGATGATGAAAAACACGCAGAAAGCTTTAAAGGAGCAATTAATTTAGATCAATTCGAATGCGAAGAATTAAGCATTGAACGTACTCCGATAAATTTATTGAAAAGTTATTTCTCTGCACCTTGTTTAAATGCTTTTCGAAATTATTCTCCAATATTTGGGCATAAAACTACTGAGTTACTGAAGTCGGCTGATGCTGTAATTGTTGATCATTACGAGGTATTTCAATACGTAACAAAAGATTTTAGAGGAAAAGTAATAATGCACACGCACAACGCAGAGTTTATGCTGTGGCAGCGAATGAGTGAACTCACTAATAATCCAATAAAAAAGTTAATCTTAAAGATCGAAGCGATTAGAGTTAAAAAGTACGAAGCTCTAATTTTTGAACAGTCGGACTTAATTTATTCCACCCCTTCAGATATTGAGCTGTACAAAAAATATCATTTTGATACACACAAACATCACTTAACGTACCATCTTGGTAATGATACCTTATTGGAATTGCCGGATTTACAATTTCAATCAACAGAAAAAGCAATAACTTTTATTGGCACTTTAAGTTGGGAGCCAAATATTGATGGAATATGCTGGTTTATTGATAATTGTTGGACAAAAATACAACAAACGCACCTAGAGGTTAAACTTTATATTTTAGGGAGTAACCCTAATGAGCGTATTCTTAAATCGGCTAAAAGCGACCCCAATATTGTATTCACAGGTTTTGTGCAAGATTTAGATACCTATTTACAGAAAACTCGAGTATCTATCGCTCCACTTCGTTTTGGAAGCGGAATGAAAGTAAAGGTTTTAGAAGGCCTGTACCGTGGAACACCAACCGTTACTACTTCCGTTGGTGCAGAAGGTTTAGAATTAATTAATGGAGAAAATAGCATCATAGCAGACAACCCCAAAAGTTTTATTGACGGTTGCTTAACCTTACTTGAAAATGAGAAACTATGGAACTCTTTTCGAGATAAAACAAGAAAGCTAGCAACTGAAGAGTACACTTGGAAGGCGCTATTCGCCAGAATGGAAAAGAGTATACAGGAAATTATTTATAAGTAAAGAACTTAACATAGTTTGTTTTTTTAAGATCATTCTTATAACCGATACAAGACGTTATCAAAGTTTACAAAATAGTATTCTACTGCTAAATTCTCATGAGAGAACCTAATATCCTTGACTTTGCGTAAGAATCTTTTATTCTGTCTGCCCATAAAGCCAGACCAGATTACAACCACTTTGTAGTCAGCAGAATTAATTAGCTGTTTATCGGAAAACATTGGTAAAAGGTAGAGTTAATACTCTCAAAATGGCAATAATTCAGCAAACTTATTATCTACAGCGGTTGGAGGAAATTTATTAAACATCCAATCCCAGTTTAAATTTGGGAATCCTCCAGTATCGCAATTAACTAAATGTGAAACCATCACCCCTTGCACATTAAACACTTTGTATTGGAATGGCTGGCAGTTATTCTTTTCGAACAATCTAAGGTTCGTATCAACTTTATTCAAATACCAAACAAAACTGGTATCCATATAATGAAGATAATACTTATCTAAATTTAATTTTAACGCCTCTTTTTTAACTTTTTGAGGGGACAAATCTCTTACGATATGATCGATACCGTGTAGTTCAACAAACATTGAACTACATGAACTAAGAAAAATAATAAAAATCGCTATTGATGCTCTTTTAATTCTATTCATAGTACTACAATTCATATAGACAGCAATTTACAACCTAAAATTAAGGCACTAAGTGATTAGCTATTTGCCAATTTACATCGGAATATTACCGTGCTTTTTCTTCGGCAATACATCTACTTTGTTTTCTAACATTTTAAAAGCTTTAATCAGCTTTTCTCTCGTTTGGTCTGGTCGAATCACTTCATCCACATACCCTCTTGCGGCTGCATTGTATGGGTTGGCAAACATTTCAGCGTACTCTGCTTCTTTTTCTTTCAATTTTGCTTCTGAGTCTGCTGCTTCTTTAATTTCTTTCTTAAAAATAATTTCTGCTGCCCCTTTTGCACCCATAACTGCAATTTCTGAACTTGGCCATGCAAAATTCATATCGGCACCAATGTGTTTCGAATTCATTACGTCGTATGCTCCACCATATGCTTTTCTTGTTATTACAGTAATGCGCGGCACGGTAGCTTCGCTAAATGCATACAATAATTTCGCTCCATTGGTAATAATAGCATTCCATTCTTGGTCTGTTCCAGGTAAAAATCCCGGTACGTCTTCAAAAACCAATAAAGGAATATTGAATGCGTCGCAAAAACGAACAAATCGAGCTCCTTTTTTCGACGAGTTGTTATCTAATACTCCAGCTAAAAATGCGGGCTGATTCGCCACAATTCCGATCGACTTTCCTGCCATCCGAGCAAAACCTACTACAATATTCTCTGCATAATCTTTATGCACTTCGTGAAAAGAATTACCGTCTACAGTACCCGAAATAACTTCAAGAATATCATAGGGTTGGTTCGAATTCTGTGGAATAATTGAGTTCAATTTCTCTCTCTTTTCATCCCCTGCTGTGTAGGGCAAACTTGGTGCATCTTCTTCACAGTTTTGCGGAATGTAACTTAGTAGTTTTTTTAACCCATTGATACACTCAATTTCGTTGGCATAAGTAAAATGCGTTACCCCAGATTTGGTAGAATGTGTTGATGCTCCGCCCAATTCTTCTGAAGTTACTTCCTCATGAGTTACCGTTTTTACAACGTCTGGTCCTGTTACAAACATGTAAGAGGTATTTTCTACCATGCTGATAAAATCAGTTAAAGCTGGAGAATATACTGCACCACCAGCACAAGGCCCCATAATGGCTGAAAGCTGTGGAATAACTCCGCTAGCTAAAGTATTTCTATAAAAAATATCGGCATAGCCGCCCAAAGAAACTACTCCTTCTTGAATACGTGCACCTCCAGAATCATTTAAACCAATTAACGGCGCTCCATTTTTCATGGCCAAGTCCATTATTTTCACAATTTTTTCAGCATGAGCTTCAGCCAAAGAACCTCCCATAACTGTAAAATCTTGAGCAAATACGTAGGTCAGTCTTCCATTTATATTTCCATAACCTGTTACTACACCGTCCCCTAAAGGTTTATTGTTTTCCAATCCAAAATTGCTACTTCGGTGTGTTACAAACATTCCTATTTCTTCAAAACTTCCTTCATCCATTAAAAAGTGGATCCGCTCTCTTGCAGTAAGCTTGTTTTTTGCATGCTGCGCTTCAATTCTTTTTTCGCCGCCTCCTAATTGGGCTGATTCAATCTTACTCTCTAACTCGTTTATTTTGTCTTGCATAATGTTAGTATATGGAAACGTAAAAATAAAGATTAGCAACTGAATTAAAAATTGAGAAATCTTATTAGAAAAAAGTACCTTTAGCCCCCATCCAGATAAAACTCCAAACCCTTTCCCATGACAGCCGATCAAATTTTTTCAAATAACAGAGCCTGGGTAAAGGAAAAGTTAGCTGTAGATGAACATTACTTTGAAAATTTATCAAAAGGTCAGAATCCAGAAATTTTATACATAGGTTGTTCAGATAGCAGGGTAACTGCGGAGGAATTAATGGGGGCGAAACCGGGCGAAACATTTATACATAGAAACATTGCGAACATGGTTTCTAATTTAGACCTAAGTTCAATGTCTGTAATTAATTACGCGGTTGTTTACTTAAACGTAAAACACATTGTTGTTTGTGGTCATTACTATTGCGGTGGAGTCAAAGCCGCTATGGACTCGACAGACTTAGGAATACTAAACCCATGGTTAAGAAACATTAGAGATGTTTATAGAATTCACAAAACTGAGCTGTCTGCCATTACCAACGAAGAAGAAAAGTATAAGCGATTAGTTGAGTTAAATGTGCAAGAGCAATGTGTGAATGTTTTAAAGACAGCCGAAGTTCAGCACGCCTACCGAACAACAGGAATTACCGTTCACGGTTGGGTTTTTGACATTAAATCAGGGAAATTAATTGACTTAAATGTTGATTTTCATGCAATTGTTGAACGAATTGCAGAAATTTATAGAATTGATTAAAAGCTATTCCATCAATTGCTCTAAATCATCCGTCATTTCCAAGTTGTGCCAAACGTTGTTTACATCGTCATCGTCTTCAAACTTCTCGATAATTAGCAACACCTCTTTCCCTGTTTCAAAGTCTACTTCTTGTGTTGTTTTTGGAATACGTTGTAGTTCTTGATTTTCAGGTTCTATTTCAATTTCTTCTAATTTCTTTTGCATGTTTCCAAAATACTCGAATGACGTATAAATGGTCCACAGACCTTCTTCCTTTTCAATTTCTTCTGCGCCTCCGTCTATCAATTCCATTTCTAATTCCTCAGGATTTTTGGTCGCTAAGCTTTCTTCGTTCAACACAAACACCCCTTTCCGATCGAAAATAAATTCCAACGAACCGTTTGTTCCTAAACTCCCCTCATATTTTGAAAAAATAGCTCGCACATTAGCTATGGTTCTATTTAAATTATCGGTTGATGCCTCAACGAATAATGCAACTCCTCCCGGCCCATAACCTTCGTAGGTTGTTTCCTGATAGCTTTCTCCTCCCTTATCTTCTGCTTTTTTTATTGCCCTTGAAATATTGTCTTTAGGCATATTAGCCCCCTTAGCATTGGCAATGGCTAACCGCAATCTTGGGTTAGCATCAGGGTCAGAACTCCCTCCTTCTTTAATCGCAATGTTGATGTCTTTTAATATTCGTGTAAATATTTTCCCTCGCTTAGCATCAAGTGCCCCTTTTTTGCGCTTAATAGTTGACCATTTACTGTGACCTGACATAATTCAATAAATTAATTTTCCAATATACCAATTTACCAAGTAAATCGAAGAAATAAATTGTTTGTTGATTTTTAGAAGTGCATGAAGGCAACACCTACTGTGAACGGATATACTTCCGGCCCTTTGTTGTTCTCAAAAAGTGGTGTTAAATTATAGGTAGCATATACTGTAAAGTCCCCATATCCAACTCTTGCCGTGGCTGCGAACTGAAAGTCATTTACATTAAAATCACTTTTATCTTTCTTTTTGTAGTTCTCCCCGTCTTGCTTATACTTTTGCTTTGTTCTAGTATTCAACATATAGGTAACGGTTCCGCCTACAGCCAAATGAAACGAATGATCTGCGTCTTTACCTAAATTTGTTTCTAACATTAAAGGTACATGCACTGCCGTAGTTTTAAATCTATTTTTGTTGATTGAGCGAGTGGGATCTACCACTCCAAAAACAGAATCCATTTGATTCACAATCACTATATCTTGAACTAAATCATAGTTATTAAATTTAAATCCAGCACCTGTTACAAGTCCAATCTTCTCTTCCCAAATTGGCATGTACTTTTCCCATAGGTTAAATGAAATCTCAAGTGACTTACGATAGTTCAATTCCAGAAACTGAGCATCTCGTTGCAAGTCTACACTTTGATTTGGACTGAGAAGCCCGTTTACACCAAATTCAATTCCTGCAAAATGATTGGTTCGTTGTTCTTTCTTTTTTTTCTCTTTTTCTTTGGCTTCAGATAAGTCTAACGTGTCAGATTCATTGTCTTTTTGAATAATGATTCTTGTTTTACCAATTGATATCTTCCAATCTTCATCTTCACTTGAGACTGTTTTTACAGAGTCTGTCTTTGTTGAGTCTGATTTTGCTTCTTGCGCGTTTACTGAAAAACTGAAACCTATTGCGAAGGCAAATAGTATGCTTGATTTTACGATTAAATTTTTCATCTTCTTTTGTTTTATATTAAACCCTGCTTGCATGCTTTTCTATCGATTGGCGTGTTTAATGTTGTTGTTTGGAAGTGTGACGCACACGGTTGACAAAAAGTTACAAATTATTTTATCTATTTCTAGAAATACTTATTTTACAGATACTTAGCGCGAAACTTTCGAATAAACCTTCTTTCTTTTCATTTACTTCAAGGGTAATTTTATCGTTAGAAATGTCAGCAATTTCTTCTAGCACTGTTTCGGTAAAAGTCTTCCCCTGTAACAGGTCTTTTTTCAACTTCCCTTTGGCAAACTCACCAATCGGAACAAAATCGTTATTCGTTTCAATTGGCTTCATTTCGGCTAAGGCATCATCGTTATTTTTCTCAATTAATGGGACTTCTTCTTTAACTTTCTCTTGAGTTGGATTATTCTCTGTTTGCTCCGCTATTCCTTCTTCCTGTATTGGTTCTTGTATGCTAGGAGTCGATTTAATTTCCGTCTCATTCATACTTTTCTGAGGATTTTTTGTAATCACTTGTGCCAACTGATTGTTTACAGCTGAGGGAATGTTGTTTTCAATGGTTTCTTGCTCTTTCGTTCGCTCCTTTGAAACGATTCCTGATTGTAATCTTTCTTCGTTTAATTCTTGGGTGTATTCCCAAGCAATTCCCCTTGGAGAGTATAATTCATCTGTCAAGTTTGTATCCCAAATTACAAATGCAATTACTGCCGCTGCCGCAACTGTTGACGCATACGTCCACCATGCAATAATTTTACGCTCTTTTTGAACTAATGCTCCCTTATTTGGAAACAATACAGCCTTGTCAACTGGTAGTCTTGTTTTATGGTAAAGAGCTAAATCATTCAATAAATTCGGATTGGATTTTACCAAGGCAGAAAGCACAGCTTTATTTTCGGGTGAAATTTCGTTTTCAACCTCTGAAATCATGAGGTAGTCGGTTTTTGTAAGCCGAGTAGTTTCCTCCCTTACCAAGGCGTTTTTAAACAACTCTCCAACCGCAATATCTTCAGAATCTTGCAAGAGAACAACCTCAAAGTCGGTTAACTCTTGTTTTAAATTGGGATGCTGCTCTAAAAACACCTCCAACTCCATCATCTGATTTTCAGTTAAATTCCCTTCAGAATAATCTAAAAACCAAGCTTCATAATTATGTAGTCCTATTTTACTCATTATATTACCGCCTCCGCACTTACTAAATAATCTTTCAACACCTTTCGACCTCTGAAAATATACACCTTCACTTGAGACAATGTCAACCGAGTGATTTCTGCTATTTAGTTATAGTCATAACCTTCATAATCTCTTAACATAATCACTGATCGCTGATTTTCTGGCAGCCTCGATAGTGCTTCTTGCAATACTTCGCTTAACCCCGTATACTGTTTCTGATGAGAATAACTTTTCTCACTCACCTCATCCCAATTACCCTGCTTCTTATCTCTTCGAATCAAATCAATCATTGTTCTATATGCAGTCGTAAACAAATACGATTTAGACTTATTAAAATCTACTTCGTCGGCTTTTTGCCACAGCTTTACAAAAGAATCTTGCACAACATCTTTGGGCTTCTCCTCATCACGAATGTTTTTCAAGATAAACCTGAAAACATTATCTGAGTAAAGCTCTACAGTTTTATTGTATTCTTTTACAGTCATTTATTAACGCGCGCTGCGATTGTTTTATGTTGAATTCAATGGTGTAACGCCTAGCCTAAGCCATTAGTTACAGTTAAAAGTAAAAAAGATTTTGCTAGTAACCTTCAATACATGTGTTAAGCGGTAAATCAATTTGTTAAATTCATTGCTAAGCATTTTCTGTTATCAACTTTTAACTTCTTATAACTACTGCTTCATGAGGCTGTGTAGCCTTCAGTTTGTGTACCTTTGTCGCCTAAATTCAAGAACATGAGAAGCGAAAGACCAAAATCTAAAAGAGGCGCAAGCAGAAATGCTCCTAAGAAGAGGAACTCTTCAGATAATCAAGATAGTCACGCTAAAAAAAGTTCATACAAAGGGAAAGATGATGGAAAGGCTGCTGAATTTGGAAATAAAAAATTTACCTACAAAAAGAAACCGAAGAAACTGAGCGACAAACCAATAGACGATACAATTCGATTAAACCGATTTCTAGCTAATGCAGGAATTTGTTCGAGGAGAGAAGCTGACAAATTAATAGAAACGGGAGTAGTTAGTATTAATAATAAAGTAGTTACCGAGCTAGGAACAAAGGTTAACCCAACCGATGTTGTTCATTATGGTGGCATGTTGTTACAAAGTCAGAAGAAACAATATGTTTTATTAAACAAGCCTAAAAACTACATTACAACTATGGACGATCCTGAGGAACGCCAAACGGTAATGGAATTAGTTAGTAAAGCGTGTAAAGAGCGCGTTTACCCTGTTGGGAGACTGGATAGAGCAACCTCCGGTTTGTTACTTTTTACCAACGATGGCGACATGACCAAAAGGTTAACTCACCCAAGTGGAAAGGTAAAAAAGATTTATCACGTTACAGTAGATAAAAACGTGACGCAAAAAGACTTAATTGCCTTGGTAGATGGAGTACAACTTGAAGATGGGCCAGCTGGAGCGGATAAAGCTTTTTACTTGGCAGACACATCTAAAGCTACTATATCTATTGAACTGCATTCAGGAAGAAACAGAATTATACGAAGAATGATGGAACATTTGGGCTATAAAGTAACCAAGCTGGATAGAGTTCAATTTGCGGGTTTAACCAAAAAAGATATCCCAAGAGGTAGGTTTAGACACCTAAGCGAAAAAGAAATTGGTCTTTTACACAGAATTTGTGGCTTAATTCCGCAAGATACCGAATAAAATAGCGTTTAACGAAGCATGAAAATCCTTAAAAAAGTAATCGTTGCTTTCGTGATTTTGCTTGTTTTAGCGGCAGCAGGAATTGCTGGTGCTGCCTATTTTTACGGAGACGAAATAAAGGTTTTAGTAGTTAACAGGTTAAACAAAAACCTAAAAACTGAGGTCAAAGTTGCTCACGTTGACTTTAGCATTTTTCAAGATTTTCCTCAAGCTTCGGTTGTTTTTACCGACGTAGTTATTTATGCAGTTAACGCTAAAAACGACACCCTGTTATCCGCTGAAAAACTAAAAGCCAAGTTTAACTTACTAGACCTGTATCACAAACAATACAACTTAATTGGACTTTCGGCAGAAAATGGAAAGTGCAATATGCTGGTTGACAATTCCGGCAAACCCAACTATACTTTTTGGAATGAAAGTGACTCCTCAAGCAGCACCGTTGCTATAGAGTTAAACAATGTTTCGCTTAGCAATATGGAGTATACCTATGTTGATTATTCAAAAAATATTGGAGTCCACTTTTTAATTGAAGATGCTCAGTTTGAAGGCAATTTTAAGGCAGAAGTTTTTGATTTAGACTTAAAAACAACACTTAAGAGATCTTCCATTCAAGTTGGAGAAACAACAGTTGTTGACGATAGAACACTTTTTTTAGCAGTAGTTGGAAACGTTGATCAAGCCGAAGAACAGCTCAACTTTGTGTCGTCGAACATTGGGGTAGATGGCATGAACATCAATTTAAACGGTTCGCTGAACTACGGAGAAAGAAGTAGAATGGACCTTCAATTGCTCAGTGAAAATGCAGCCCTTGAAAAAGCTATTGCTTTGTTACCCGCTTCAATTCGTGCCAAGCTAAACCGTTTTGAAATTGATGGAAAAGCTCGCTTAGCAGGGAGCATAAACGGGGCCTTAACTTCTATTACAAGTCCATTTTTTGACTTCAATTTTTCAATTGACGATGGAAGATTTAACGATAAAGAAAGCAACATCCAGTTTCGAAATACTTCGCTCAACGGCAACATTAGCAATGGTGCAGAACGCAACTTAAAAACGACCAATCTTGTACTCGAAAACTTTAACACAGTTACAGCAGAGGGCAGTATCAACGGGAAACTTGGCATACGTAATTTTGAAAAACCGGTTTATAATTATACTGGAAACCTAACACTAGACTTGCATGAAACACTTCAACTGTTGAAAGTTGAAGAACTCACCAATGCAAAGGGCAAAATTTCAGCTAGCTTAAGCGTATCTGGAGAGCTTACTGAAGTTGGCAATTACAGCATAGCCGACTGGAAGCGATCAAAAATCGAAGGCAACCTTACCTTGCAAAAACTTGAATTTGGTTTCAATAGCACCCCTCAAAAAATTACTGACCTAGAGGGAGAGCTTAGTTTTAACAACAATAGTCTAGACATCACAAAACTTTCGGGCAACATTGACCAAACAAAGCTATCCGTTCAAGGTAAATTCAACAACTTAATTGGCTTCTTGATAGATGAGAATGAACCTCTTTTTGTAGATGCTAGCCTCGGTTCAGAATACATTCATTTAAGTGAATTGCTTGCGGCAAACAACTCGACGACCAAAAGCAAACAAGATGAAACTTACGGCCTCGATATTTCTCCTAGAATAACCATATACCTTTCTGTTTCAGCCCAAAAACTTGACTTTAGTAATTTTAGATTAAACAACTTAACCTGTGACTTAATTGTAAAAAATGAGCGAATCGATGCTCGTGGAATTTCGTTCTCATCACAAGAAGGAAAAGTTAATGGAGATTTATTTATTCGTGAAAAAGAAGACAGATTTGTTTTAATTACTCAAGCTCAATTTCAAGAAGTTGACATTAAAAAAGTATTTGAAAGTTTTAACAACTTTGGGCAAGAAAGCTTAAAAGCCGAACATTTAGAAGGCATTGCCAACATTGATGTAAATTTCACCTCTTGGATGAGTAAGCAGTTTGTGATTGACCCAAATACCATTCGAAACGAAATTGATTTTAGCATTGATAATGGAGAGCTAAATAATTATAAGCCAATGGAGGCGCTGGCTAAGTTTATAGAACTTGATGAATTAAAAAAAATACAGTTTCTGCGATTGCAAAACTCAATTTTGGTGAAGGAAGGAGAAATTATAATCCCAAAATTTGAGATTCTCTCGTCGGCTATGAACTTGAGCATTGCCGGAACACACACATTCGACAACGACATAGATTATCATATAACCCTACTTTTAAGCGAAGTTTTGGGCAGAAAAGCAAAAAACCCCAAAGCGAATGAGTTTGGCTATGTAGAAAATGACGGTTTAGAAAAACAGTCGAAATTATATTTAAAAATGACTGGCAACATAGACGATATTAAAATTGCATACGACTCTAAGGAGTTAAAAAACAATATTAAATCGAAATTTACCAAAGAGAAAACCACTGTTAAATCTTTGCTAAAAGAAGAGTTTGGAGCATATAAAAACGACACAACCGTAAAAGCTATTCCACCGGCAGCGCCCAAAAAAAGTCCTTTTCAGGTAGAGGTTGACTCTTCTTTTATCAAGAAAAAGGCAAATAGCAAAGAAGCTCAAAACAAAACAACTACGCCAGAAAAAGTAAATGAGGATGCTAAGAAATCGAAGTTTGGGAAATTTTTAGATAAAATTGCAAAGCCAAACGATGAAGAGTTCGTTGCACCGATTGAAAATTAAAGGTATTTTAGCAACCATCAACTCACCACATTCGTCTTAAAGGAAACTAGGGAAGATTTTGAACATTTATTCAAAAAAGCAGCGTTGGAAACTTATATTGGCAGCATTCGCCGCCATTATTGTATTTGTATCTTTATGGTACACCAATGTATTAGTTGGCCAAATTGCCAAAGAAGAGCAAATGAAAGCCAGGTCATGGGCCAAAGCCATTCAGCGTAAAGCAGAGTTGGTAAATTATACTCAAGAATTATTCGAAAAGATAAGAGAAGAGGAAACCAAAAGAGTAAAGATTTGGGCCATGGCAACGGAAGAAGCAGGAAAGCCTGACTTGGATACCGACCCTACTTTGACACTTGAAATTATTACAAGTAATAAAACCATTCCCATTATTCAAACCAATAGCGATGGTAAAATAACTTCTAGCACCAATATTGACGAATCAATCACAAAAGATTCGTTAAAAATGCGCCAAGTGCTTCGCGCTATGAAGGAAAAAGGCAATTTTATTAAAATCAATTATGCTGAAGATGCTTTCAACTATATGTTTTACGGTGAGTCAAGCGTTTTTGCAGAATTGAGAGAGGTTTTAGAAGATCAAATCCAATCCTTCAACAAAGACATTACTTCAAATTCAGCATCGGCACCTGTTATTTACGCAACAGAAAACGATAGTATTTTAGACTTTGGAAACTTAGACTCTGTGAGTATGAATTACAGCACTTTTATAAACGACAAAATTGCTGAAATGAAAGAGGCAAACGAGCCGCTCGAGATTCACTTGAATGAATCTGAAACAAACTACATTTATTACGCTGATAGTCCATTACTCACAAAATTAAAATACTATCCGTTTATTCAGCTGAGTGTTATTGGACTATTTTTAATATTTGCCTACTACTTGTTTAGTACAGCTAGAAAATCCGAGCAAAATCAAGTTTGGGTAGGCATGGCGAAAGAGACAGCTCATCAATTAGGCACACCGCTTTCTTCTTTGTTAGCTTGGGTTGAAGTGTTGCGCGCTAAAGGCGTTGACGATGAAACAATAAAAGAGTTGAGTCAAGACATTGGCCGTTTAGAAACAGTTACGGAACGTTTTTCAAAAATTGGGGCAAAGCCAAATTTAGAACAGCACGATGTGAACCAAGTAATTTCAAATACAATATCTTATTTAAAAAATCGCTTGTCGAAAAACGTAAACTTTTCTCAACAAGGCAGCAGCGGCGAGGTGATTGCCAGCATGAATGTTCCTTTGTTAGAATGGGTGTTAGAAAACATTATTAAAAATGGCGTTGATGCCATTGGTGGAGATGGAAACATTGACATCAACATTACCGACCAGTCTCAATTTGTGTACATTGATATTTCTGACAATGGAAAAGGGATACCGAAGGGGCAACGAAAAACGGTATTTGAACCAGGCTTTACCACCAAACAAAGAGGTTGGGGACTTGGCCTTTCATTAACCAAAAGAATTATTGAAAACTACCACTCTGGGAAAGTTTTCGTGAAAAGCTCTGAAGTTGGCGTAGGAACTACTTTTAGAATTGTACTAAACAAGAACATGCAAAATGGCAGGAATATACATTCATATTCCTTTTTGTAAGCAAGCTTGCAGTTATTGCGACTTTCATTTTTCTACTAAGCTATCGAACAAGCAGAACGTTTTAGCTGCTATTGAAAAAGAACTTGAATTTAGAACAAACTATATTGGAACAGAGGTTGTAGAAACAATTTACTTTGGGGGAGGAACACCAAGTTTACTGAGCCAAAGCGAAATTCAAGCAATTCTAAAGAAGGTTAATGACGTCTACACCGTTTCTAAAAGCGCTGAAATTACGCTAGAAGCAAACCCCGACGATTTAACAATGGCGAAGCTTAAAGAGCTAAAACAAACCTCGGTTAATCGTTTAAGCGTTGGCGTACAATCTTTTTTTGAAAAAGATTTAAAGTTTATGAATCGGGCACACAATGCAGAAGAAGCTATTCAAAGCATTAGAAATGCCAAAGAGGTTGGCTTTGCCAATATTTCTATTGATTTAATATTTGGAAGTCAAACAACTAGTAATGAAATGTGGCAGCAAAACTTAGACACTTTCTTTGACCTAGAAGTCAATCACCTATCTGCCTATTCGCTTACTGTTGAAGAAAAAACAGCACTGGCACACCAAGTAGCAAAGGGTAAGGTTGAGAATGTTGATGATGAAAAAAACTATCATCAGTATTTAATGCTCCAAGGTGCTATTAAAGAAAATGACTTTGAACAGTATGAGCTTTCAAATTATTGTAAAAATGAAGCTTATTCAAAGCACAATACCTCTTATTGGCAAAACAAAAAATACTTGGGTGTGGGGCCTTCTGCTCACTCCTTCGATGGAGTTTCACGGCAATGGAATGTTCGAAATAACACTTTGTACATAAATGGAATCAACAACAACAAGCCTTTTTTTGAAAAAGAGGAATTGTCTGAAATTGATAGATACCACGAGTATTTAATTACTTCGTTGAGAACAAAATGGGGGATTAACAAGTCAACAGTTGAAAATGATTTCTCTGATTACATCATTGAACATTTCAATAAAAGAAGCAACTTAATAAATAAATCAATTGTTGACTTATCAGCTAATTTTCTCAAAATAAAACCTGAGTTTTTGTTTCAATCAGACGAAGTAGTGAGGGAGTTAATGGTGGATTTTGAAGCGCAAAACTTGAATTAATAATTACTGATAGACTTCATTTAGGAAATCCTTTGTGCAAATGAACAGCTTTGTATTTTTGAGATACCTTTGATTTAAATGAAAAAAGTAAACCTCCACGAAAAATTCGCGTTATTCAACGATTATTGGTCGCCCAAAATAGTTGGTGAACTAAATGGGCAACAAGTGAAAATTGCTAAAGTAAAAGGAGAGTTTGTTTGGCACGATCATGCCAATGAAGATGAGCTTTTTATGGTGATGAAAGGCGAACTCGAAATTCATTTGAAGACAGAAGTAATTACTTTAATAGAAGGAGAAATTTACATTGTACCAAAAGGAGTTGAACACAAACCAATTGCCACGGAAGAGTGTTGGATTTTACTGTTTGAACCGAAACAAATCGCACATACTGGAAATGTTCAAAGTAATTTGACGAAAACTGAAGAGGAGTGGGTGTAAATTTTATTAAACTTTTTAATATAAATACCTTAACTAACATGGGTGTTAGCTTCTAATTACTTTTTTACATCACCCATTCTCTGTAATTACTTTTCGTTATTACTTTGAATTCCGCATCAGGATAACCCTTTTCCCACTGAGGTGGAGTTTTCACTTTCTGATCTTTATACTTTAATTCATATCCAAACAGGTTGCCGTCTCTTTCTTCTACCCAATCTATTTCTTGCTGGCCATAAGTTCTCCAAAAGTAGTTGCCACCAAATACTTGATGGTATTCCTTGTATTTAAGCCGCTCAGCTATTACATAGTTTTCCCAAAGTTGACCCACGTCGTTGCGCATAGTAAGTGTATTAGTTAGAAATTACTGCATTTCGTATTCCGTTGTCTATGAAATACCATTTAGAACTTTTGGTAATTTCTTTCCTCAAGTTTCTACTAAAACCATCTACTCGGTGCAAAATAAACACCTTACATAACAAGTCTAAGTATTTATCTGCTGTGTTTTTACTAATCCCCAGCTTTTCCCCTAATTCTTGAATAGAAACTTCTCCCCCAATTTGGAAGGCGATTAATTTTAAGAGGTTGTAAATTTTACTCGCATTTTTCACGTTTTCATACACCAGAATATCCTTCAACAAATATGAGTTCAGCATGTCGTTCAAATATGCCTTTTTCTCCCCTAGGTTTTCTAAATGTATTAAATGAGGATAACCACCATACACCATTCGTTCCTCGAGGTTTTGCTGTCTTTCCGTAGGCTGAATATACGGGCTTAACTCTTCATCGGAAAGCGGATACATATGAATTGTTTTCTTCCGTCCAGTTAAGGGCTCGCCTACCTGCTGCAAAATATCGAAAGATGAAGAACCGGAAACAATTACTTTCAAGCCTTTAATTTCATCTACCATTAGCTTTAATTTGGACCCAATGTTTACTATTTTTTGAGCTTCGTCGATGTATAAAATTTTATTAGTGCCAATTAACGCCTTATAATTAGCAACAGATTGCTGTGCCAATAATTCATGTGTTTGAATGTCTTCTCCGTTAAAGTAAACATACTCTTAGTTTAACTCTTTTAAATACTCACGAATAAAATAGGTTTTTCCCACTCTTCGCGCTCCAAAAATGAGCACCACTTCTTGGGCTTTCATGTTTTTAATGCGCTCGGCAAAGATTTCTCTGGAAATTTTTATCATGATTCAGTCATTAATGTGACACTAATTTATGTAAAGTGAGTGGTTATTATGACAGAAATTAACAAATTATTGAAGATCATAAACTTTATAAATGTAAATAAAACATTACACTTGACTGATTTTGAGGAATAATGTTCAATTTTGAATAAAAATTCAAATGAAAATAGCAAAAATTAAAGCAAACCTCCGAGTGTATCTAGAAAATTTAGAAAAGTCTTTGATAAATGACTACAATGGAAAAATTGAGAGAAACCATTATAACTCCTACCAATGGTCAGAATTTTACTATTATAGTATTCGATCAATTGCCATGAGCTTAGGCAACATAATTGTTAAAGGTACCACAGACTCCAACCCAACGGCTCATACATCTGACGGAACTTTTATTAGTAACAATAATGATTATAAATCGAAGGTGTTAAAATTTCTACCCGCACTGAGGGCGCTAATCACAGAAGCCGATAGCACGAGTTTTAAGAAAAAAGAAGATCTCGACTCCTTCTTGAGACTACAGATTGATTCGCTTTATTCTGAGTTTACCTGAACGATCCGACATCCTTACCTAACCAAGTCAGTACATTTTTACACCAAATATCCTCGCCTTCTTGCTCCGTTAAAATTCCTGTTTCAACGGCAAAATCTACTACCCGACCGGGATAAGAAGTTCCAACACCTTTCATTTCACCCAACGGATAAGGATCATCTAAACCCATAATTATTTGACTAGGCCCTACTCGCTTTTTAAGCAACTCTAATGTGAATGAGTCGTGCACCAATGTATCATAAAAAAGGTTTTTGTGTCCCAAGGTCGTTCGTGGATCTTCTAGTCCTTTGAAAATATCAGGCCGCCCATCGAACCCTTGTATTCTTCTTCCATAATTTGCGACACCCAACATTCCCCCATGAGCAAAGCTGGTTCTCATGTTTGGATATTTGTTGGGTAAGTTACGTAGGGTGAAAAGGTGCAACGTATCAGCGCATTGCGCCATCATCCAAACAAGGTGAAACCTCCAATATTGATCCTTTAATGCAATCATTTTCTCACCGTCATACGGATGAATTTGAACCGCTAAGCCATAGTTATTTGCTAACTCATATATAGGATCTACATCAGCTTCAGCAGTAGAAAGCCATTCTCCTTCTGCGTTTAAAAAATGCGTAGGCAAACAAAGTAACGTTAGGTTTAATTCGTTCACGCATCTTTCAATTTCTTTTAGCGCTTGATTCATGTACAGTGGTTGAACTACAAAACCACAAGTGAACTTATCGGGATAGTCAGCCTGTAATGAGGCATTATAGTCATTTTGGAAACGAATACCGTCTGCACAATCTTGCTTTGCCCAACCGTTGCAGTACAATTGCGATAGGCAAAGTACTACTCCATGATCTATTCGATTTTGTTCCATCCACTCCAACTTCTCCTTAATGAAAAAACTAGGGTCTGTAATTGGCCTAGACCAATCACCTTGTCTCATAAATTTTTTATCATCGTCAATCCAAAAGAGCTTTTTGTCTCTCATAAATTGAGGAATTTGAGAAGGTTCTGGAAGTAGATGCCCGTGTCCGTTAATTCGCATATTGCTGCTATACAAATCTTTCGTCAACTTCCATAACTGTTCCGCACTTATTGCAGGTTCTCAAGTCTTCTGAGCCATAAAACTTTCGAAATACTGGAATAAAATCTTTCTCAATGCTGCCCAAAACAAAATACTCATCGTACAGCTTGTTGTTGCAGTTGTCGCAAAACCAAAGCAAGCCATCTTTCTCTCCGTCTTTTCTTTTGGTTTCAATTACCAACCCAATCGACCCTTCTTTTCGAATGGGCGAATGAGGAACTCGAGCAGGATGCAAGTAAATATCTCCTGCCGTTAAATTCATCGACTTCGCTTGTCCATCTTCTTGAACTTTTACCGTGATTTCTCCCTCTAACTGATAAAAAAACTCTTCTCCTTCGTTGTAGTGATAATCTTTACGTGCGTTTGGCCCACCTACCACCATAATGATAAAGTCTGCATCTTCATACACGACTTTATTGCCTACAGGTGGCTTTAATAAATGTCTGTTTTCATCAATCCATTTTTGGAAATTAAAAGGGGGTCGAATTGCCATAATGCTTCATTTTTTTGAATTGTACTAAAGTAACAAAATTGAATGTGGAATGCATAAATGTTGAATGAAGAATTAGAAATTTAGGAAGGGGAAATTTCATTCTGTCGTTTTGATTAATTTCGAGACTCAATTGAGAAACTATGAATTTAGATTTAACAGGTAAAAACGCGTTGGTTTGCGGAAGCACAGCAGGGATAGGAAAAGCCATTGCAAAAGAATTGGCAGAAATGGGTGCAAACCTATACCTAATGGCTCGAAATGAGGAGAAGTTAAAATCTGCTCTTACAGAAATGGACAGTTCAAAAGGTCAGAAGCACAATTATGTTGTCGCTGATTTTTCAGATGTTTCAAACGTAAAAACTGCGGTTGAATCGATTCAAAATCCCATTCATATTTTGATCAACAATACAGGAGGCCCTCCCGGAGGTCCGATAGTAGATGCTAAAATTGAAGAGTTTACCGCTGCATTTTCAATGCACTTATTGTGTAACCACACCTTGGTGCAGGGAGTAAAACAAGGAATGATTGATTCTGGTTACGGAAGAATCATCAACATTATTTCTACATCAGTAAAAATTCCGTTGACAGGATTAGGGGTTTCAAATACAGTAAGAGGAGCTGTTGGCAATTGGGCGAAAACCATGGCCAATGAATTGGGAGTTCATGGCATTACCGTGAACAACGTGTTACCAGGAGCTACTGCAACGGAACGCTTGAGTTCTATTATTGAATCAAAAGCCTCTAAAACAGGAAAGTCAATTAAAGAAGTTGAAGAAGGTTTTAACAATGCAGTGCCAATGAAACGAGTGGCTGAACCGCACGAAGTGGCAGCAGCAGCAGCATTTTTAGCTTCACCAGCCGCTAGCTACATTAACGGAATTAACGTTCCAGTTGATGGTGGAAGAACGGGGAGTTTGTAATAAAATACTAATCTAATGGATAAATATTGTGAGCCTTTAGCTTAATTCAATACTCCGAGTCATTAATAAATTGATTTACCCAAATATTCCTAATTATCTATAAAAAAACGACCCATGAGCAATACCGAGTATACTTTTAATGATTTTTTAACCTACTTGCTAATCTTAGCTGCTAACGCAGACGATGAATACAAAGCCAACGAAATTGAGCACATTGTGCACTTTTACGGCGATGAGAGTTTTATGAAAATGAGCGACGTTTACGAAGCGCATAGTTCAGATCAGCACATTCCGTTTTTAAAAGACTTAAAACCTCAATTCGCCAAGGAGCAAGATTTTCATAAACGAGTAAAAGATGCCTTAATCGATGTATTTCACTCTGATGGAGAGTTTTCTGATATTGAGCAGGTGTGCTTGAAGTTTTTAGAGGGAGAATTACGCTAAAACGTAACAAATCAATTGATTAATTGCTGAATAAATCATTCATTGAAAAGTTCATTAGTAACTTGAGCTGTATGAAAATCATCCTTCAAACTCCTAGACTGCTTCTAAGAGAAATTGAACTCTCTGACACAGAAGCCATGTTTGAGTTAAACTCGGACCCAGAAGTAATGAAGTACACTGGTGATGTTTCTTTTGAATCATTAGAGCAAACTAAAAATTTTATTCAAAACTATCCTGATTACAAAAAAAATGGTTTTGGAAGAAACGCAGTTATACTAAAGGAAACTGGTGAGTTTTTAGGCTGGTGTGGATTGAAAAAACTACCCGACGGAACCGTTGATATGGGTTATCGTTTTTTAAAGCAACATTGGAATAAGGGCTACGCTACCGAATCTGCAAAAGCCATGATTGATTTTGGTTTTAACCATTACGGTTTAACTGAAATTATTGGCAATGCGGCAATTGAAAATTACCCCTCTATTCGAGTATTTGAAAAGTTAGGTATGTCTTATGCAAACACCCGCGATTATGATGGATTGGGACGTGCTGTGCTGTATAACATTGTAAAAGAAAAGTGGAAAACTTAATCGAGAATACTCAATACAGAGGTTGACACTTTTTTCAATTCTTCTTGATTGCTGATTTTGGACATTACATGTAAGCCAGACTGAAAGGCAAATAAATTTGCTGCCAACGTTCCTAAATCTTTATACGGCGAAATTTGACCTTGCTCTACCCCATATTTCAAATAATTATAAAAAACAGTTTCGTATTCGGCTTTGTACGTTTTTAACGTCGCATCAAACTCTGCATTACTTGTGCCCATTTCGTTTATCGTATTCACCAAAAAGCACCCCTTTGGTGCGTCCTTTTCAGAAACCCGTTCAATTTGACCTTGAAAGAGCAATGCCAACCCTTGTCTCACATTTAGCTGATAGTATAAAAAGTCAGCTATGCGATTTATTTCTCTGTTTTTATACATTTCTACAGCTTGCTCAAAAAGTGCCTGCTTAGAACCAAACGTATTGTACATGCTAGCTCTATTTATTCCCAACATTGAAACTAAGTCTTCCATTGAGGTGGCATGAAAACCCTGTTTCCAAAATAAACGAATCGCTTTTTCTAGAACTTCCTCTGTATTAAATTGCTTTGACCGTGCCATAATGAATGTACTAATTATCTATTTTTTGTGTCTTCACAACTTTGCATTTTGGTGCAAAAACCAATGCTAAAATTACAACATTAGAACACTTGTTCCACTTACAAATTATCCAAGGTCAAATCCTATTCTTAAGTTTTCCTTAAAATATGATGTTTGTCATATTTTTAGGCATTTAATTTATCTACATTTATCGTCCAAACCCAACCAATTATGAAAAAAGTTATCAGTTTTGGAGCGCTGCTTTTATTCACCATAGCAGGTTTTTCACAAACATGGATTACCGATTTAGACGAAGCAAAAGCCTTAGCAACAAAAGAAAATAAAAAGATAATTCTAGTTTTTCAAGGCTCTGACTGGTGCGCTCCTTGTATGAAATTGGACAAAGAAATTTGGAGCACCGAAGAGTTTAAAACCTATGCTGCAGAAAATTACGTTATGCTACAAGCAGACTTTCCAAAAAGAAAAGCCAACAAACTACCTGAAGAACAGCAACAAAAAAACAATGCCTTGGCTGAAAAATACAACCAACAAGGGTTCTTCCCTCACGTTGTGGTGCTGTCTGCTTCCGGCAAAGTTTTAGGAAAATTGGGATATGAAAAAACGACCCCTTCTGCCTACATTAAAAAACTAGATTCCTTCTAATGAAAACAGGGCTTCTTCTCATCCTTCTTTCGATTAGCTCAATTTGCTCGCAAGCGAACGAGATTTTTAAAAAGAAGTTATTTTTAATGGGTTGCAATTTTGAAGTTACCGTGGTTGCCAGTGGTCAACCCGAGGCAGACGCTTATATTGAACTAGCTAAATCTGAAATTGTAAGAATAGAAAAGCTCATTTCATCTTGGGATGAAGCTTCAGAGACATCGCTGATTAATAGAAATGCCGGTAGAGAACCAGTGAAGGTTTCATCTGAACTAATTCAATTGATTGAAAGAAGTTTAGCCATTTCAAAACTAACCGATGGCGCTTTTGACATTAGTTATGCCTCAATGGATAAAATTTGGCAGTTTGATGGTTCAATGAAAGAAATACCCTCCAAAAACGAAATCCAAAAATCTATTGCATTAATTGGTTATCAAGATATTGATATCAACAAAACAGCGTCTACCGTTTTTCTAGAAAAAGCAGGAATGAAAATTGGTTTTGGGGGAATAGGAAAAGGGTACGCCGCAGATCGAGCGAAAGAGTTACTTCGTGCTAAAGGGGTTGTAGCCGGAATTATTAATGCATCAGGAGACATGAATACTTGGGGTGTTCAGCCCAACGGAAACCCTTGGGAAGTAGCCATAACTAATCCGTTGCAAAAAAACACTGCATTCGGGCTTTTGCCAATTACTGAAGGTGCTGTAGTTACCTCGGGGAATTATGAAAAGTATGTCGTTTTTGACAATGTCCGCTATTCGCACATTATTGATCCACGAACTGGTTATCCTTCTACCGGTATTCTCAGCGTAACCATTTTTGCCCCCAGTGCAGAATTAGCTGATGCCCTGGCCACTTCTGTTTTTGTGATGGGAATTGAAGTTGGGTTAAACAGAATTGAGCAATTAAAAGGAGTGGAATGCATCATTGTAGACGAAAAAGGAGAACTTCATCAGACCGAAAACATTAAAATAAAATCAAAGTGAAAAAAACCCTAGTTGGCGCAGCAGCGCTACTTGTATGCCTTTCTTCTTGCACAGTTGTGAAAGAATATGAGAAGGTAAACCTCAACGACCCCGATATGGAGTTGTCGAGTAGAAAAATAGATCGTTTTGAAACCAACTTTCAGGCTTACCGCGAAGCTGCTTCTGGTGCTAATGGCGGAAAAACAGGCGGTGGTTGTGGTTGTAACTAGAAGTGTTATGAAAAATATTTTCTTATTTGCTCTAATTAATCTGTTGCCAATTGAGTTTGCTTTTTCGCAAGCCGACTCAGTGAAAGTGTACAAAAAACGGGTTCTTGAAACCAATGAAATTGACTTCATGTATTCGTACTACACCCAAGACGGCAAGAATGCCGCTGTGAGCGGAGGAATTGGAACGGAAAAGCTAACAGATGCAGTTCCTACCATTATCATAAGTGTTCCCTTGAATGATGACGATGTTCTTTCTATCGATGCGGCTGTTTCAGCCTACACTTCTGCCTCCTCCTCGAATGTTAACCCTTTTGACGGAGCGCTTCCTGCAGACCCTTTTTTAGCTACATCAGGAGCTTCTGGTTCTGACACCTGGGTAAACGTGAACGGAAGCTACAGCCACAGCTCTGATGATAGAAATAAAGTTTGGAGCGCCAAAGCTTCTATCGCTACTGAGTACGATTACTTTTCTGTGGGTGTAGGAGGAACCTACACGCGACTTTTTAACAAAAAAAATACAGAGGTAACGGCGAAAGCTAATATTTTCATAGATAGCTGGACTACCATTTATCCGTCTGAACTACGCCCTTTTGATAATGGCAGAAATGCTCAAGGAGCTTCTTCGTTGTACGGCAGATCCATTACCGGAGCTCGATATTCTCCAACCTTTAACGGATTTACCAATACAGGAAGAAATTCATATTCTACAGGCGTAAACCTCATTCAAATTCTTTCTAAACGCATGCAAGGGGCCCTTTTAGTAGACCTTGTTTATCAGCAAGGTTTGCTTTCCACACCTTTCCAAAGAGTTTACTTTTCTGACAGAGACAGTTCCTTTATCGGTAACTTTAGGCTCGCAGATGATATTGAAAGACTGCCCAACTCTAGGTTTAAAACCGCTATTGGCGGGAGATTAAACTACTATGTAAATGAATACATTGTATTAAAAACATACTATAGATTTTACAACGACAATTGGGGCGTAACCTCTCACACAGCGAGCATAGACGTGCCCATAAAAATTAGCAGAAAAATCACCTTATATCCCGGTTTCAGAATTTATAACCAAACCGCTGGAACCTACTTTGCTCCTTATGCCAAACACTTATCCACTAGTGAGTTTTACACCTCTGACTTCGACTTGTCGGAATATACAGCAACACAATACAACTTTGGCATTAGTTATACCGACGTTTTTGCCAAAACACACATTTGGAAATACGGAATTAAAAGTATCGACTTAAAGTACAGCTTGTACGAAAGAGACTCGGGGTTAAAGGCTTCACTCATTTCATTTGGAATAAAATTCGTTCTGGATAAAAAGAAAGAAGAGGTAAATAAAACTAGTACGGAGTAAGCTTGCTTTCTTATTCAGCCAAAAAAAATAAACCTATTCTGCAGTTGTATGTTCTTTGAAGAAAACCATGTTCGGATTATTCAAAAAGAAATCAGAAAAAGAGAAGCTTCAAGAGCAATACAAAAAACTTTTAAAAGAGTCTTTTGATCTTTCCAAGTCAAATAGAACCGCTAGTGACGCAAAACAAGCTGAAGCAGACGTAATTTTGAAAAAGATTGAAGCGTTAGAAAAATAAATTGTGTCACAGGTAATTGTTATTGGTTCAGGAGTTGGAAGTTTAGCTTCTGCCTTGCGTTTGAGGGCGAAGGGACATCATGTTAAGGTGTTTGAAGCTGGCGCCGAAGTAGGAGGCAAGTTAGGGGTTCACAAAAGTGGAGGATATCGATGGGATACGGGTCCGTCATTGTTTACAATGCCGCACTTTGTTGATGAGCTATTTCAACTCTTTAACGAAAACCCGAGAGGCCATTTCAATTATCAAAAACAGAAAGTCGTTTGCAATTATTTTTGGGAAGATGGAACCAGATTTTCATCCAACGCAAGCATTGAAAAGTTTTGCTCAGAAGCTGCAGATACATTTGGAGAGCCGAAAGAAAAAATTGCAAAATATTTAGCAAAAAGCGCTTTAAAGTATGATTTGACTGCCTCGTTGTTTTTGGAAAAGTCACTCCACAAACTTGGCACGTATACTTCTGCAAAAGCATTCAAATCAGTTTTGCAAGCAGGAAAACTTGATATTTCTAAAAACCTAAACGAGGTAAATGAAGAAAGTTTCGCCAACCCGAAATTGGTGCAATTTTTCAATCGTTTTGCAACCTATAACGGCTCATCCCCGTACAAAACTCCGGGAATTATGTCTATGATTCCAACATTAGAAATGCAGTTTGGCACTTTCTACCCAAAAGGTGGAATGCGAACTATTGTGGAGAGTTTATGGAAGTTAGGTGAGCGAAATGGAATTGAATTTTTCTTCAATGAAAAGGCTACTTCTATTGATTATGAAAACAATACAATTTGTGGAGTAACAACCAACAAGCAAGGCTATTCAGCCGAAATTGTAGTATCAGGAATTGATGCTTTTTATACCTATACTTCTCTTCTGCCAAAATTAAAAGCACCCAAAAAAACACTAGAACAAGAGAAGTCAAGCTCTGCCATTATTTTTTATTGGGGAGTTAAAAAAGCTTTCCCAGAACTAGACCTGCACAACATTTTTTTCGGAGCAAACTACAAGGCTGAATTCGACTCTATTTTTGAAACGAAAACACTTCCAAAAGATCCAACCGTTTATGTTAATATTAGCTCTAAGGCGGACAAAGATGATGCTCCTGAAGGAAGTGAAAACTGGTTTGTGATGATTAACGTACCCACCAACAACGGACAAAATTGGGGTGAACTAGTTCAAAAAGCAAAGGAGGCTGTTCTTTCAAAACTCAGTAGAAACTTGGGTGAAGATATTTCTAAATTAATTGAAAAAGAGTCAGTTTTAGACCCGGTTAAAATTGAACTGAATACGAGCTCTCATCAAGGTTCATTGTATGGAAGTGCGAGCAACAATAAGTTTTCTGCTTTTTTAAGACACCCTAACTTTTCAAATCAAATCAAGGGCTTGTATTTTTGTGGTGGCTCTGTGCACCCTGGTGGAGGCATTCCGTTGTGTTTAAAATCAGGCCAAATTGTTGCTGACTTAATAGCAGACGCATGATTGAAAAACCAAGTTATTTACCGGAACAAATACTGATCCTAAAAGAGCACTACGCCATTGGTATTTTGTGGCTCTTTCAAGTGAGTGCTGTTGTTGGAATATTATTTGGCTTTAACGATTGGTTCATAGAGAAAACACCTTTAAACCTCATCTTACAGGTACTTTTATTGGTTTGGGTTTTTCCCATTAAAACTGCTAAATCTATTCTAGTCCTTTTCGTTTTATTCGCCCTTGGCATGGCAGCAGAAATCGTTGGTGTTGCAACAGGCTTTCCTTTTGGGGAGTATGCTTACGGAAGCAACTTGGGCATTAAGTTCATGGAAGTGCCACTGCTAATAGGCTGCAATTGGGCCGTTCTAGTGTTTTGCGGTGCGGCTATTGCCAATCGGTTCTTTACCTCTATTTGGATCAAATCCCTATTTGGTGGTGCATTAATGGTTTTATTAGACCTACCCATGGAAATACTTGCTCCTGCATTCGATTTTTGGGAGTTTACGGGACCCGCCCCATTTGAAAATTACTTTAGTTGGTTTATACTTGGAGCGCTGATGCACTTTCTTTTTCACTCCTTAAAACTGAAAGGGAACTTTGCATTTTCATCGAATCTATACCTAGCTCAATTCGTATTTTTTACCATTTTGGCATTGCTGCTCTAATTTTTATTAGCTTTAATACTTCATGCAAAGCTTTTCCCCATGTCAACCAACACTTTTTTTAAGAATTACTTAGCAACTCTTCCTGAAGAAAGAAAAGACGCTTTTTCCAAATTAGTGCAAACTATTGAGGACAACATACCGGAAGGTTTTGAAAGCTGTATCATCTACAACATGCCAGGTTGGGTTGTCCCTTACTCCATTTATCCTGGTGGATATCACTGTAAACCAAAATCCCCACTTCCCTTTTTAAATGTGGCTAACCAAAAAGGCTTTATCGCGCTATACCATATGGGATTATATGCTGATAAAGGCCTTCACGATTGGTTTATAGACAACTATCCCAAGCACTCTAAATACAAATTAGACATGGGAAAGAGCTGCATACGTTTTAAGAGAATGACAGACATTCCATTTGACTTAATCGCCGAACTTATTCAGAAAATGAAAGTGAAAGATTGGATTACTCTATACGAACGAAGCTTTAAAAAATAACACCCCGCACAATAAGCTTATTTCACCTTTATTTCTACCCTCCTATTTTGAACCCTTCCTGCTGCTGTGGAGTTGTCTGCCGATGGATTCTTCTCACCTTTAGAGAGTATATCTATTCTACTACTTGCAACACCTTGAGATATTAGATAATCTCGCACTGACGAAGCCCTAGCGAGTCCGACAGAATAGTTTACAGCCTCTTCCCCTATACTATCCGTATGTCCCGTAAGAATTATTTTTCTACTTGGGTCTAGCTTTACTATGCTTGCTGGAACGCTTAGTTTATTTCGTTCGCTCTTTTTCAATTCCGCCTCTTGAAATTCAAAGTAAATCGTTTTACTTTCGGCCGTACCCCTTTTCCACGCAGATATTTCTAGTCCTGCACCTTCAACATTTTCTACGTCGATCCCAGATGGTTTCTCGTTTGGGTTGTATTCTACTAATGCAATTTCTTCACCATTCAATTCTAAAATATACAACTCGTCTGGACTTAGTGATATTAATCTCCTACCTTGCTTATCTGTCAAATAAATATCAACATTAACAAACTCATCTTCGGACATATCTAGCGGGGTTAAAGAAAACCCATCTACCAAATTAAGAAATGAGTAATTAAACTTTCCCTTGTCGTCTGTATACATGGTATCCAATGGTACTCCGTTATGATCTTTTACAACTAAGCCTGTGTTAAGGGCGGGAATAGATTTAAACACAAATACACCTTCGTTAGTTGGTGCGCTAGTTGTTTCATTATCATCTACTAATTCAACATCTTCGATAAGAAGTGAATGAAACTTTCTAGGTCTTAGGGTTTCTAATTTATTCCCTTCTTTATCTATTAAGTATATATCCGCATTTATGAAATCATCGTCCGTCATGTTCAAAGGAACTAAAGAAAAGCCTGTTTCTAAGTTTAATACCGTATAAGTGAAGTTTCCGTTTTCATCTGTGTAAATAGTATCTAAAGGAAAGCCGTTTTCATCTAAAACAACCAATGCAGTATTTATTGACGGTAATGAGTTATAAGTAAACTTACCCTGAACCACTTCAGAGGAACCCAAGTCTTTAGATTTCACGAAAAGTCCACTTTTTGTGTAAACATAGCGGTCTGATTTATTATTCTCTTCATCTAAGAAGTAAATTCTACTTCCCACAAAATCAGAGTCTTCTCCATCAATGGTTACCACAAAGTCCTCTTCTCCTTTTAACTTTTCAAACTGAAAGACTCCTTTGTCATCCGTTATTACCCTTGAAATTAAATTTCCTTCACCATCATTAATGTTGAAGGTAATGCCTACTGCAGGTTTTCCCTTGTGAATAAATAAGGCTTTTATAGAGTCTGTTTGAGCTAAAACGACTTCTCCTGTGACGGAACCTTTATAAATATTGCTGTGTATGTCGCCTCGGTCTGAAGTGAAATATACTTCGTTGGCGTTCGCCATGATAAAAAATGCATCGTAATCCATAGAGTTAATAGGTTCTCCTAAGTTCAATGGCTTTGTCCAGTTTTGCCAAGAATCATCTAATCGCATACTAACAAAGATATCTGCGCCACCAAAGCCCCCATGACCTTCTGAAGAGAAGTAAATGGTTTTAAGATCATTTGTTAAAAATGAACCTAATTCAAACCTATTCGTGTTAATGGTTTTTCCTAAATCAATGATTGGTCCCCAG
This sequence comes from uncultured Flavobacteriales bacterium, assembly GCA_905479325.1. GTDB lineage: Bacteria > Bacteroidota > Bacteroidia > Flavobacteriales_E > Vicingaceae > NORP294. The sequence goes on along the minus strand of CAJQLW010000063.1, from coordinate 1,190 downwards.
TTCCCTTGCTCGTCCTTTAAGCTAACAAACAAATCTTCATCATTGCTTCTACCTTTAGGTGGCTTACTTATAAGTATCGCTGTTTCTTCGGGGTTTATATAAAAATGAATGAAATCACTGCCATATTTTAGACCCGGAATGATTACTTCTGTTGGTGCAGACCATTTGTATTTCTTCTCTGCCTTATCCAAATAATATAGTCTTCTGTAAAGCGAGTCTCCCACAGATTCGGCATTAAAAACATAGATTCGTGAACCTGTTTTGTTTGTTCCTACAATTAAATTTTCGCCGGCTAAATCGTCTTCTCGTAAAAGTCTAAGAGGTTTTCCCCATCCTTTCTTGCTTTTCTCTACAAACCAAACATCTTGGCCCGTTACGATAGTTATTTCACCGTCTTTTTCTGTGTAGCTTCGGTTGTAATAAATACCATTTCCATCATTATATGTTAACGGACTACTATCTTCTTCTTTACTACTAATTTCTTGTTTTTCAACAGGATTAAATTGTGGTAAAATTAATTGCGCAAACGATGTGTTTCCTGCAATTAAAAAAAATCCCAGAAGTAAAGTATATAGTTTTTTCATGGCTTTAAATTTGTGATGTGAATTTAGTAGGTTCTATGCTAAAACAAAGGTTACAAATCGTTATTTATAAACAACTTATTGTTAGGTGAATATTTACACTACCCTTCTATTTTAGTTCTGTCAACTTCTGTCGTATTGTCCTACATAGGTTGACTCTCTCCGACAGGAATTAGCTTAATAATTTCAGTAATTACCCCTCTATCCACTAAATAGTTAACAGTAAATTCAACTCTCATTTTAGAAATACCCATAATTGGTATCTTTTGAACCTATATTATCGGTATGTCCATCTAATACCACTTCTTGAATACCTCGTATGTTCTTTACAACTTAATTTAGAAAAGCGTAATCAAGTGTCGTAAGAGCTCTATAATACCTCGATTATCAAGACCGATAATAGTTAATTCTTAACCGTATTTACGCGGCACATTTGTGCCTTTTTATGGGTTTTCTCCTGTTCCTTGATGCTTCCTATTATTACGTGAGTTCGACCTAAGCGACTTTTAATCCTGGCAACAAACGTTGAATTTTTACAGACGGTTTTGAATCTAAGAACGAGTATGCTGTTAATCCTGCGACTAAGTTTCCAATGAAATTGTCAAATGA
>CAJQLW010000062.1 GCA_905479325.1 uncultured Flavobacteriales bacterium | reverse complement strand
TTAATTTTTGATACAACCAATATTGAGGGCACATCAGTTGTCCATTTTTTCAATTTCAAAATAATCAGAATGATTTCGGTTCTAGAAGCAATTCCCAGCACGATACAAATATGATAGGCTACGTAGCTGGTATGGTTTAAGGTAAGGTCTATTAAAAAAGCAAGAAGCGTTAAGGTCCATAATTTGGCAAGAATGGAGTGAGTTGCGATTGGCTTTTTAAATTTTAAGTAGCTAATTCCATAACAGCCAAGTTCTAGCAGTAGAATAAGCGCTATTCCCCAATAGTTTTCTTGAATGAAAGGAAAGTTTAAATAAAAGATTGCTGAGATAACCAGTAACCAAAAGAATTGGTCAACATTTGAATCATAAATTCTAAGTTTTTCTGTCGATACATTCAGTTTTCGAGCAATTATGCCGTCAAATACATCAGTTAGTAAACCCAAAACCATTAAAATCACTATCCAATAATTATTCATTGGAGTAAAGGCTAATACTACAATAAGAATAGCTATGAATGCTCTACTGTAAATTAATAAAAAGGGTAGCTTCTTCAACATAATATGTCCTTTATAAAAGACTTATAAGCAGGTAATGAGAAAAGTAGGCTGCATAAAAAAGCCTCGTTTATACGAGGCTTTTTTTAAAATCAGTCTTCTGTTTTTTTCTTTCTTTTCTTCTTTTTATCGTTTACAAAAGTGTCATCAATAACTTCACCTAAAACTTTCACTTCTTTGGTTCTCTCAAAGTTTTTTTTGGCTACCATCATTTCCTCTAACGTATCTCTTCTAATCTTTATTCCAGATTTAGCTCCTTGGTTTTTTACTTCTAAGTAAAAACCATCTTTTAATTTTTTCGGTTTCGTGGAAGGTCTTCCCATAATTTTTTTGTTTTTTACGCCATCATCGGCGCTAATTTGTCAACTAATATTTCCGCCTTTACAGTTCCGTCAGCATTTACATGCGTCGGAACCACGTTTTTTAATTCGTTAATCCAAGAAGGATTATAAGCAGATTTTATTTTTAAATAATTTTCAGTGAAACCAAACATTTCACCATTATGTTCCTGTGCTTCGAAAAGTACAGTAAATTCTTTGTTTAATTGTGATTCGTAGAAGAATCTTTTCTTTTTTTCTGAAAATTCTTGCAAAAATTTGCTTCGTTCCCTTCTAATTTCCATTGGAATACTATCGCTTCTCCTTACAGCTACTGTATTGTTTCGCTCAGAATAAGAGAATACATGTAAATAAGATACGTCTAAGTTTTTAAGAAATTCTACCGTTTCTTGAAACAATTCTTCTGTTTCTCCGGGGTACCCAACAATAACATCCACTCCAATGCACGCATGTGGCATGGTTTCTTTTATTCTTGCCACACGGTCTGCGTACAATTCTCGGTGGTAACGTCTTCGCATGGCGCGTAAAATCTCGTTGGAACCAGATTGTAACGGAATATGAAAATGGGGCGCAAATCGCTTTGATTGTGCAACAAAATCAATGATTTCGTTTGAAAGTAAGTTGGGTTCTATCGAAGAAATTCTGAAACGTTCAATCCCTTCTAAATCATCTAGCTCTTTCACCAAGTCAAAAAACGTTTCATCTGTTCCTTTGCCAAAGTCTCCAATGTTTACACCGGTTAAAACAACTTCTTTTACATTGGTTAACGCCAATTCTCGCGCTGTCTTCATGGTCTCCTCAACCGTGTTGCTTCTGCTTCTTCCTCTTGCTAGTGGTATTGTACAAAATGAACAGAAATAATCACACCCGTCTTGCACCTTTAAAAATGAACGAGTTCGGTCTCCTAAAGAATACGAAGGCACAAAATCCTTCACATATTTAATTTCTGAAGCAACAACTTTATTGGAATACTGCTCTTTTTCCCACTCTTGAACGTGTTGCAGTAAATTGAACTTCTCTTGGGCTCCAAGCACTATATTTACTCCTTCAATGGAGGCAATTTCTTCTGGTTTAAGTTGTGCATAACAGCCGATTACAGCTATAAACGAATCCTCAGAAAGGTTCCGTGCTTGCTTTACAATTTGCCGACACTTTTTGTCAGCTTGCTCGGTTACAGAACAAGTGTTTATGACAACAATTTCTGCCCCGTCTTTAAAATCTACACGAGCATAACCATTTTCCTCAAAAAGCCTTGCTATTCCTGATGTTTCAGAAAAGTTGAGCTTGCATCCAAGGGTATAAAAAGATATGGTTGAACTATGCTTCATAAGATTTGCGAAACTAAGCATTTAAGCGCAAAAAGTCAAGTGTGAAGCTCTTTTGCTACTGTAATTGATTGGGAATAATTCTATTCACCGTTTCATCAACCCATATTTTGTATTGGAATTTACTCGGGTGTAATTTATCATCGGCGATCAACTTAGTGTCAAATGAAGCCTTTTCTGAGATTTCGGTGATGTTGTAAAATGATACCTCTAATTGCTTTGATATTTCACTGCAAATAGAGTTATATTCTTTAAGCTCTTTTCCAATTTTTTTAGTGTTTTTGCCTCGCACAAAAGGCATTACGCCATAGTTAGGAATGCTGTAGACGAATACACCTTTCGACCCTTTGTTTGAAAGTGATATGGCTTTTTCTACAATTAGCTTAAATTCTGTTCTAAACTTTTCAATGTCCTTTCCTTGATATTGGTTGTTAACACCAATGAGCACAGATACTAAATCATAACTTCCTTCTAATAACTTAATTTCTTTTAATAATTCATCAGTTCTCCAACCGGTTTTTGCAATGATTCGAGGTGGAGCGAATTTGAAATTGGTTTTTGAATTGATTGCTGTTACAAGTTGAAAAGGAAAGGATCCTTCTGCTTCAACCATTTCTCCTATTGTATACGAATCACCAAGAGCAAGGTATTTAAGAGTTGAAACAGCTGGTTCACTGTTTGCAGTTTTTTCAGTGGTTTTGCAGCTCAATAAAAAAACGAGCAGGGAAATAAGTATAAACCTAATTTTCATGGTTAACCTTCAAATAAAATGGTAAAAAAGAACATTTTTGGACGAAGATCTTCAATTGGATTAGACAGTTCTGTATCGTCTCTAATTAATGCATTATCGAGACTGTAAGCCATTTTTATTTCTAGTCCAAGTTTGAAGTAGGGCAGGAAAAAGTCAGTTCCAATTCCGACTTCGGCAGAGTAGGTATTCCTTTTTAACTTAATAATAGAGTCATCAATGTCATCATTACTAACTGCTTCTTTTGAGGCTAAATCTAGAGAGTATTTTCCACCTCCTATAAAATACGCGGCAAAATTATTTACCCGGGCTGAACGATACTTGATCAACAAAGGAAAATCCAAATAAGTGGACTCAATTTGCCTAATCTCAGTGTAAGGAATGCCGAGCGAACTCATAAAATTATATTCTAAGTTTCTTTGACCAAAAACAAGGGTTGGTACAAAACGCAGGTTTAGCCAAGAGGTAATGTGCAAGTCGCTAACAATACCTAAGTTGAACCCACTTTGATTGACTACATTCAAGCTTCGTAAGCTATCGGTTGTTAAGTTGTATGCTTTTCGCTGTAAGGCAAAACCACCGCTATTTATTCCAAGTGCAAAGCCAAAATGAATTCTTTTTTGATCAAATTTTTGCAAGTTATTCACCTTTGGCGTTTGGGCCATTGCTGTTAAACTGAAAAGAACAAGAATTAGTTTTACAATGTATTTCATTAATGGGCGAACGCTTTTTAGTCTAATTTATTTTTGAACAACGTAAATAGAAGAAACTCCAAAAAATAGGGGATGGGTCTTTTTAAACTGAAAGCCAACTTTCTTCAGAATCGCTTCAAAGTCTTTTCCTTCCGGAAATGCTTCAACCGACTCTGGCAAGTAGGTATATGCGGAGGCATCTTTTGAAACCAACTTACCAATACCCGGCAAAACATTGTGAAAGTAGAAATTGTAGATTTGTTTGATTGGGAATTTTTTGGGTTTAGAAAACTCTAAAACAACGGCCATGCCGCCTGTTTTTACAACTCTCTTCATTTCTGAGAGTCCCTTTTCTAAATTTTCAAAATTTCTAACACCAAAAGCTACTGTAATAGCATCAAAGTGGTTGTCTTCAAAAGGAATGTTTTCAGAATCGCCATATTTTAACTCGATAATATCTTCTTGTCCGTTCTTCTTTATTTTGATAATGCCTTTATCGAGCATGCCTTGGCTAATGTCAATGCCTACCACTTTCTTTGGTTTTAGCGAGAGGCTTTCAATGGCAAAATCTCCAGTTCCAGTAGCAACATCTAAAATTACTTTCGGCTCAATTTCACTGAGTATTTTAACCGCTTTTTTACGCCATAACTTATCTATACCTAGTGATAAGAAATGGTTAAGAAAGTCATATCGATGAGAAATGTTATCAAACATCTCTGCTACTTGTTCTTTTTTCGAACTGTCTTTTTCTTTGTAAGGAATTACTGTTTCTGCCATAATGCTTTTTGCTAGTTCAAAGGTAAGGTTAGACCTAGAAAAATGTTCATTTACTGTGCCATTTCTTTTCGATTGCCATAAGCTTCATCATCTTGGTGCACGATGTTAAATACTCGATCCCAACGTATTTTGCTAAACAACGATTTGTTTGGATCAAGTGACATCCAAATGAAAACCGCTTTTCCAACAATATGGTCTTCAGGAACAAACCCCCAAAATCTACTATCTTGAGAGTTGTGTCTATTGTCTCCCATCATCCAATAGTAATCCATTTTTACTTCGTAGTTGTTGGTCGCTTCTCCGTTAATGTAGATTTGTCCATTCTCTACGTTCAGGTCGTTGTTTTCGTAAATATCAATTAAACGCTCATACATTGGTAAGTTTTTGATGGTAAGCTCAAGTACTTGGCCTTTGTAAGGAATGGTAATTGGTCCAAAATTATCTTCTGTCCAGTCATAATCAGAAGTGTTTGGGAAAATAGGGTAGCTCTGCAAACTAGATTCTTGGTAGTAGCCTTTCTCTTTATTCACTCTTGTTACGCTTTGCACATTAGGCAGCGAGCGGATGTAAGCGAGCGATTCTTTTGTTAAGTGCATTTCTATAGTACTTCCCATTTCTGGCGACCAAGTGAAATCTGTTATTTCATTGTCAATTAGCATTTGTAATCGGATTGGCGGAGTTTGAGGATTGCTTGACGGGCTGCATTCCACAGTATAACTAGTCTGTAATCCTTCTGCCTGATAGGCTTCCTTTCCGTCAATCAATAATTTCCCGTCAATAATTTCAAGGTTATCTCCTGGTAGAGCCACACAGCGTTTTATGTAGTTTTCTCTCTTATCAACTGGTCGGTCTTTAATTTCAAATCCTTCAGATACAATTTTTTGTGCTTTAGCATAGGTCATGTCGTCCGTTAAATTTCGGTCTGGCTGAAAGTAACGGTCAATAAAATTTTTCTGGTATTTTTTCGGCATACCATTCGTAAAATAGTTTCTTCCGTTTTCTTTGCTAAAAATGGCATCGTATTCCCTTAATAAGGCATAATACGTTCGAGCTTGTTGCTCAACTGCTACGGTATCTCCCGCCGGAAAGTTGAAAACCACCGCTTCGTTTCTTTTTACATCCTGAAATTTAAATAGCCTTCTATAGGGTAGCTGAATCAATTCGGAATATGATTGTAAGTTGTCCGTTCCCGGCATGGTGTGATGAGCAAAAGGGAAAAATATGGGGGTGTTTGGAATTCTAGAACCGTAACTTACTTTACTTACAAACAAGAAATCACCAACCAGCAATGATTTTTCCATAGAAGAAGTTGGAATGGTGAAGGCTTCAATGTAAATCGCCCTAATAATGGTCGCTGCAATTACTGCAAATGCTATTGCGTCAGCCCATTCTCTCATTTTTGTTTTCTTGTAAGTGGTTACAAATTCATAACCCGCATGTTGGTATTGTTCAGAAAGGCCAACATAGGCAAGGTAAAATGGTGTCAATACGACTGCTAGAGCATGTTCCCAAAAACTTAAAATTTTGAATTGCTTCAACAACTCTACAATTATTCCAACCCAAACTATAAAGCCTAAAAATGGAATGTAATAAATGGCCATCCACCAAATTGGTTTATGAATCATTTTAATAGCAACATAGGTGCTGTAAAAAGGAACCAAGGCTTTCCAGCCCGGAACGCCTGCCTTTTTAAACAATAGGTAAAGGCCAAAATGTGAGCCAATAAAGTAAAATAAGAGGATGTAAAATGCTGTAGTCATGGGTTAGTTTTTTAAAACATCTTGCATTGTAAAAATGCCTTTTTTGTTGTGAATGTATTCAGCCGCTAAAACTGCTCCTAATGCAAATCCGTTGCGGTTTTTAGCTTCGTGTATAATTCGAATTGAATCGATATCTGAATCGTAATTAATTTCATGTGTTCCGGGAACTTCCGGCTCTCTGAAAGACTTTATTTCTAAGCTGTCTTTGTTTTCATTGGCGCTATTTTGCCAATGAGTATAAATAGAACTGGATTGAATTAGATCTTCGGCAAGTGTAATTGCCGTTCCGCTCGGGCTATCTAGCTTCTCGGTGTGATGAATTTCTTGAATTTCAGCGGTGTAGTTTGGCTGATTTTTCATCAATTGCGCTAATTTTCTGTTCAATTCAAAAAAGATATTTACGCCAACACTAAAGTTAGACGCTGCCAATAAACAACCATTTACTGATTCAACTTTTTTGTAAACTTCATCTTGCTTGTTGTACCAGCCTGTTGTTCCAATGGCAATTGGCGTTCCCGCTTTTAAGCTTAGGTTAATGTTGGCTAAAACATTGTCAGGTGTTGAGAATTCTATGGCAACATCTGCTTTCGATAAGTTTTCCGTTGTGAGTTCATCTAAATTCGCTGAATTCACTTTTAAACAGATAGTGTGCCCCCTTTCAAGAGCAATTCTTTCAATGGTTTTTCCCATTTTTCCGTAACCTAGTATGGCAATTTTCATTGAGATAAAAGTAAAAGTTGGAGAATTGGATTAGGTGTAAAATACATGTTCGGCTTAAAAAGCATTTCTATGGCTCTTTTTAGCAAATTTTAAGGAAAGTGTCATCGAAGGAATCATCATGTTCGTAGTGCGATCGAATTGAAAACTTGGTTTAAAAACACCTGATAAGTTATCACTCACGTCGAAGTTGTAAAGGTGGGCATCTACTGCTGCATCTAGCACATTCATAGCGTATGCCGCCGCCGTTAGCACTAAAAACAAATCTCTATTTTGTCTGTGAGACTGAAGTAAGGAGTTTAGTTGAGTTGAATTATAAATGTCTGTGTATTTATGCACTTCTCCTAGTTCTTCTGCTACATAAGCATCTTTAAACTCATTGTAATGCTTCGCTTCTTCTAACGCAAAATACAGTGGTGTTCCTATAATGGCATATACCAAAGGAATTTTCCAATATTTTTTATTGTACGCTTGACCAAGTCCAGGAACGGCAAGCGACAGCAGAGTTGCTTTTTTAGGCGAGTGGAAGGTGAGCGTATCTAATTTTAACGTATCAGATTTTTGTGCAAAACAGTTAAATGCTACTACAAAAAGAAAAATGAAAGCCAACTGCTTTTTCATCAACCTTTATTTGATTTTCATTTTTTTCAAAATCTTTGCTAGCTCTTCTTCGCTTTCAAAAGGAATGGTGATACTTCCTTTCTCTTCATCTTTCCGTTGAAATTTTACTTCAACATTAAAATGCTCTGTTAAATTGGTTCTAATTCGTTTGTCGACAACCGATAGCGGAGCTTTAGCTTTTGCAGGGGAGCTAGAATTTTCCTTTTTACCTTTCGCCAGCTCTTCTGTTTTTCGAACCGATAATGTTTCTTCTAGTATTTGACGATAAAGCGCCAATTGACTTTCAGGATTTTCTATGTTTACCAGTGCTCTTGCGTGGCCCATGCTTAATTGGTTGTTGATGATCCCGTTTTGAATTTCGGCAGGGAGTTTTAACAATCGCAAGTAATTTGTAATGGTAGAACGTTTTTTACCAACACGTTGACTCATTTCTTCTTGCGTCAACTTACATTCTTCTATCAATCGTTGGTAAGATATTGCTACCTCAATCGCATCTAATTCAGCTCGCTGAATGTTTTCTACCAAAGCCATTTCAAGCATGCTTTGATCGTTCGCTATGCGCACAAAAGCAGGGATTTGTGTTAAGCCTGCAAGCTGTGAAGCCCTAAATCTTCTTTCTCCAGAAATTAATTGGTATTTATCGTAACCAAGTTTTCTAACTGTAACTGGTTGAATGATACCTAATTCTTTAATAGATTGAGAAAGTTCTTGTAATGCTTCTTCCTCAAACTTAGTTCTTGGTTGAAAAGGGTTTGCTTCAATTTTAGAAATTTCTATTTCTGCAATTGAACCTACTTTTTTTGGCAGCTCATTGTTATGATCAGAGCTAGTTACATCTGTTTTATCATCTTCTAAGAGTGCACTGAGCCCTCTACCTAATGCCGGTCTTTTATTCATAACTAAACGTTAATTACTTTTTCTGATTCTTTCAGCTGCGTCATTTCGTTTTTCTGCAAAATTTCCCTAGCCAGGTTCAGGTAATTTATTGCACCTTTAGAACTTGCATCGTGCATGATTATTGTTTCTCCGTGACTTGGAGCTTCTCCCAATCTTGTGTTTCGTTGAATAATTGTATCAAAAACCATTTGTTGGAAATGCGTTTTTACTTCTTCCACAACTTGATTTGAAAGCCTTAGACGAATGTCGTACATGGTTAAAAGTAAGCCTTCAATACTCAATTCCGGATTCAATCTAGATTGAACTATTTTTATAGTATTCAGTAATTTACCTAAACCTTCTAATGCAAAATATTCACATTGCACGGGAATGATCACAGAATCTGATGCAGTTAACGAATTCAAGGTGATTAAACCAAGAGAAGGCGAGCAATCAATGATAATGAAATCGTATTCATCTTTAATTTTTCCCAAGGCAGTTCGCATGATGTGCTCTCTGTTAGGGAGATTAATCATTTCAATTTCTGCACCAACTAAATCAATGTGCGCAGGTAGAAGATCCAAATTCGGTGAATTAGTGGTGATTACAATGTCTTTTGGGTTAATCTCATTTACGATACATTCGTAAATACTGGTTTTAACACTTTTAGGGTCAACACCAACACCAGAAGTTGAATTGGCTTGTGGATCAGCATCTACCAGTAACACTTTTCGTTCTAAAACACCCAAAGCTGCAGCCAAGTTGATTGAAGTTGTTGTTTTACCTACGCCACCTTTTTGGTTGGCCACTGCTATTATTTTTCCCATAGTTTTTCTTTCTTTCGTAATTTTTGCTCTCAAAACGGCAATCACTCAACTGCAATCAATGTTGAAAACATTGAGGCTTGTTAAAGATGATTTTCATCGAAAATTATCATCATTAGTTAATTTGATCTCACAAGTTTTATAAAAACAAAATTCAAAACTTGTTTAAAAATAACTTGTTAGGTAGATTAAATTATAAAAAGAGTATAATCTTCGGTCGTTTCCTTCACGGTTTAAAAGTAACCTTTTCATTGCTTTTTAAAGCGAAAATTTGATTGTGTTTTTGAACAAATTTATGTTCATATGAAAACCATTGAAGTAGGGCGCAGCTTTTGTAAAAGAATCCTTTTCACTTCTATATTTTTGCGGAGTAGATGAAGCGCAGGTATTTTATTTATTTAAGTTTTAATGGAGCGAGTTTTCATGGTTGGCAAATTCAGCCAAATGGAAATAGTGTGCAAGAAGAATTAGAAAAAGCGCTTGGTATTTTGTTACAACAAAAAACTTCAGTGATGGGGGCAGGTAGAACAGATGCTGGGGTGCATGCGAAATGCATGATTGCTCATTTTGAAACTGACAAAAATATCGTCATTGATAAACTTAAATTTAATTTAAACAACGTATTAAGTAGTTTTATCTCAATTAAAGATGTAAGAGAAGTTAAGCCTGATTTTCATGCTAGATTTGACGCTTTAAGTCGTACATACAATTATGTAATTACACCTCAGAAAGACCCTTTTCAATCAGAATTTTCGCATCAATACACTAAAAAAATAGATGTAGAATTGATGAATGAGGCGGCAAAATTATTGGTAGGGGAAAGAGATTTTTCTTGCTTTTCAAAATCTAAAACGCAAACTTTTACCAACAACTGCGATTTACAAAAAGCAGAATGGAGAGAAGAAGCTGGGTTATTTGTATTTGAAATTAGAGCCAATCGATTTTTGCGAAACATGGTGAGGGCAATTGTTGGAACTTTATTAGATGTAAATGAAGGCAAACGAACAATTGAAAGCATTCCGGCATTACTTGATAGCAAGAATCGCTCAGAGGCGGGCGTTTCAGTTCCTGCAAAAGGCTTGTTTTTGGTTGATATAGAATATCCGTCAGCAGGGTTTATTTAGATAATTATACAGCATGAGTGAAGTAAGTGGAAAGGCGTGGGATTTAAAGTTGTTTCAACGGGTTTTTAAATACATAAAGCCTTACAATAAAGAGTTTTACTTTGCAGCTCTATTGGTTGTGATTTTAGCCATTTTAGCTCCTGTTCGTCCTTATTTAATTCAATACATGATTGATGAAGAGGTGGCTGTTTCTGACATTGAAGGCGTTCGAAATATCACCTTGTTGTTAATTGGAGTAATGATTTTTGAGGCCATTATTCAGTTTTATCAATCCTACTTAGCAAACTGGTTAGGCCAATCCATTATTAAAGACATACGAGTTCAACTGTACCGTCATGTTCTTTCTTTTAAGTTGAAATATTTTGATAGAACACCTATAGGCACGATGGTAACTCGCAACGTATCTGATATTGAAACAATATCTAATATTTTTGCGGAAGGGATCTTAGTTATCTTTGGAGATATTTTAAAGCTTTTAGCTGTTGTTTCAGTAATGCTTTACACGGATTGGTTACTCACTCTAATCGCACTAATTCCAATTCCTATTTTAATTTTTGCAACAAGTATTTTTAAAAAGGTCATTAAAAAAGCTTTTCAAGAAGTTCGAACACAAGTTGCTAACCTAAATTCTTTTGTGCAAGAACGAGTGACAGGAATGAAGATCATTCAGATTTTTAATCGAGAAGCTGTTGAGTCTGCTCAGTTTGAAGTCATGAATAAGAAACACAAGGAAGCTCACATTCGAACAGTTTGGGCGTATTCTATTTTCTTTCCCGTAGTTGAAATGCTTTCCGCGTCTTCCTTAGGTTTGTTGGTTTGGTGGGGAACAAAAGGTGTTATTGCAGGACATACATCACTCGGAGATTTAATTGCATTTATTTTATACATCCACATGTTGTATCGTCCTATACGTCAATTAGCCGATCGATTCAATACCTTGCAAATGGGCATGGTGAGTTCAGAAAGGGTATTTAAAGTATTAGACACAGATTCTAGCATTGAGAATCAAGGTGATTTCAAAAAAGAGAAATTAGACGGCGCAATTGAATTTAAAAATGTATGGTTTGCTTATGTTGATGATGACTACGTGTTACGCGATGTTTCATTTGAGGTTCAACCTGGAGAAACGGTTGCGTTTGTCGGAGCCACAGGTTCGGGCAAAACTTCAACAATCAATTTACTGGGCAGGTTTTACGAGTTTCAAAAAGGAGAAATTAGAGTGGATGGAGAGGTGATTCAACGCTTTGACTTGGAGAATTTGCGTAAAAATATGGCGGTGGTACTGCAAGATGTTTTCTTGTTCTCTGATACAATTCTGAATAACATCACTTTAAACAGTCCTGAAATTTCAAAAGAGGCAGTTATTGAGGCTTCTAAAAAAGTAGGTGCGCATGAGTTTATTTCAAAACTACCGGGTGGCTACGATTATGATGTGAAGGAAAGAGGAGGAATGCTTTCAGTTGGGCAACGACAATTGATTTCGTTTATTCGGGCATATGTTCATCAACCTAGTATTTTAATACTTGACGAAGCCACTTCTTCAATAGACACAGAATCAGAGTTGTTGATTCAAAAAGCAACCGACATTTTAACGGAAGGAAGAACTTCAATAGTGATCGCACATCGATTGTCTACCATTCAAAAGGCAGACAAAATAATAGTTTTAGAAGCGGGCAGAATCATAGAACAGGGCTCGCATCAAGATTTGTTGGCCATGAATGGTCATTACAAGAAATTGTTTGAATTACAGTTTTCTGAAGCTGAAGTTCAATAATTTGATTAATCTTAATTTTGTGGACTAAACTGCAAAATCATGAAAAAACATCTACTTATTTTTAGTGCTACCCTTTCTTTGGCTGCACTTGCTTCTGCTCAATGTTTCGTAAATCCGGCAAATGTGTTGCCGTATAACATTGGAAGTAAAACGTACGGAGTGGTAAAAGAAGCGAAAACGTGGTCGGCAGCTAGAGCTTGTGCTGTTCAATTTATGGGAAAATTAGCCATTGTAGAAAGTCAACTAGAGCAAGATAGTATTTTCGCTATTTTAAATCGATCTGGAATTGTAACCTCAAGTATTACAGCGCCTGATGGAGGTGGAGCTGCTTACGTATGGTTAGGTGGAAATGACAGAGGTACCGAAGGAACTTGGGTGTGGGATAGTTATGCCGGTGGAACAGGTCAGTTTTGGCAAGGAGCACGCACTGGAACCGTTGTAGGTGGTTTGTATAATAATTGGGGCAACGAACCTGGTAATTTCAACAATCAAGATGCATTAGGTTTTGCATCAACCGCGTGGCCATTCGGTACTGCAGGTCAATGGAATGATGTAGATGAGAACAACAATTTATTCTTCATCGTAGAATATCCGGGTACGGTTGGTTTAAATGAAGTAATGCGAAATAAAGCGATTACCTTAAGTCCAAATCCTACACAAGATGAACTTTCATTAAATTGTGATAACTGCGGAAATAGGGATGAGGCTTACCAAATATTTGATATACAAGGCAGGTTAATGCAAGAAGGTGTGTTGAATACAGACAAAGTTGTTGATGTTCGAAAGCTTGAGACAGGTTCTTATTTTATTCAGTTTGTATCTTCCGGATTGAGTCTGAAATTCCAAAAAGACTAAACTTATTTTAATCATGTTAGTAAGTAAAAAAGCAGTTAGTAATAGCTGCTTTTTTTATATCCTTATGCCCATAACACATACATCATCAACTTGATTTAAATCTGCTTTCCATTGATCAAATTCTAATTTTATCAAGTTGTATTATTCTTCTAGAGGCTTGTCAGATAAGTCCTCGAACAATTCTCTTAGTCTCCTTTTCATGTATTTTTTACCGCGAGGCCCTCCAAATTGGTCTTGGTATCCATCAGAATACATAAAAATCATATCTCCTTCATAAATGTCTATGACTTGGGTGGTGAAGTCCTCGTTCTTTCTGCTATATCCGACATGTTGACGATCTCCTTTAAATTCTATTGCACGCCCATCTCGGATAATTGAGATAGGTAGGTTGGCGCCTGAGAAATAAAGGGTTTGTTTATTCTCAGATATGGCGCAAAGAGAAAGGTCCATTCCGTCGTAAATATGGCTTTCATCGCTTGATCGGAAAAGTTCAATTAGTTTTCGTCGCACAAATTCAAGTACTTCTGAGGTAGAGTTAATGCGTTCATTTGAAAAAGCTTCACGTAAAAGACTATTGCATAGAAAACTTAACATTCCACCAGGAACACCATGCCCGGTGCAATCAGCCACAACAAAAGCAGTTAATGATCCAAATTGGGTTGTTTCAAATTTGTCAATCAGATAAAAATCTCCGCTTAATGCATCTCTTGGATTGAAAAATATAAAACATTCGGAGTAAAGACTATACATCTCCTTTGTTGTAAGTAAAATACTATCCTGTATGTTTTTAGCGTAAGAGATACTTTGATTGATTTCTTCGTTCTGTTGTTCAATTATTAGATTGGCTAATTTAAATTCTGTTATATCTCTAGAAACTCCTGAATAACTTACCACTCTTCCGGTGCTATTTTTTATAGGAAAAGCCCGGTCTTGTATCCATCTGGTTTTACCGTTAGAAATTAAACGGTATTCAATACTGTACGATTTTCCTAGAAGCAATTGCTTTTCTGCTTTCATTGCTAACTCTAAGTCATCCTTATGAATGTATTCGTGAAAAAAGGACTTATCAGTGTAGAAGAAATCTTGAGGAACGCCTAAAACTTGCTCTGTGTTTGGGCTTATGTATTCAAATCTATCTGTTCTAAAGTCGAATAAGTAAAACAAATCGTTTATTGTGTTCACAATTATTCTGAAACTTTCTTCGCTCTTTTGAAGTTTGAATTCTGCTTCCTTTCGTTTGCTAATATCTCTTACAACGCCTTGAAAACCGATAATTTCATCAGGATTTGTCAATGAAAATAAAGAGGTAATATTTTGGCCGAGCCATACTGTCCTTTTTTCTTTTGTAATGCCTTTAAATTCTAAATAAGAGCGTTTTATTTTTTTCCTGTACTGCGTTGTATAAAATTTTCTAACTCTGTCTACTTCTTCTGGGTGAACTTAATGGGTAAATGATTTTCCTACAAGTTCGCCTCCGCTGTAACCCATAACATAGCTTCCGGTGTAATTTGCGAAAGTAAATTTACCTTGAGTGTTGGCTGTGTAAATAATATCTTGAGCATTATTCACAATGTTTTGAAATTCTTGTTTTGCCTCTTTTTCTTTAGTTATATCGCGAGAAATACCTATTGTTCCCAAGAAGTTTCCATCTTGGTCGTAAATTGTATTTGCCGATAAAAAACTGATGAAGAAAGTTCCATCTTTCCTTCTATTGACAACTTCTCCTGAGAAAACTCCATCTCTTTTTAATGCTTTTGAAACTTCTTCTGCAGTAGACTCTGACTGGTATAAGTCTTTAGAGCATATGTTCAGAGTCTCTTCTAATAGTGTACCCAAATAGCTTTTGTGCAACTGGGTTAAATTCTTGAATCTTCCCATTTAAATCACTGCTTATAATTATGTTAATTGATTTTTCAAAAATGAACTTGTTTTTTGACTTTTCTTCTAACAACTTTTTTTTAGTTTTTCCAACATAAAGTGCCGTGGCCGCTAGAATTAACATAAACAAACAAGCGACAATTAAAGTAATGTAAGTGTAGGTCCAATAATTGCTGAGAGCAGAAGACTTTTGTTGAAGTTCACTTCTGTTAGTTGAAATAATTTCATGGCATAATTCTTCTGCTGCGATCAATTCCTGCTGAAGAATAGTTAATTGAATAAAGTTTAATTGTTTGCTATTGTTGGTTTTTACATTTTTGAAAATAGTCAAGACAACATGCAACTCTTCAAACTCCTCAGCAAGTGATAGGCTTTCTTGCAATAGACTGGAATTTATTTTTGCCCCTTTATTTAACTGTTTAATTGCTACGCCTGCATTTTTTTCCAAGGCAGTGGCGTTGCCAATGCAATTCATTTTATATTGAATATAACTTTGGCTAGAGTTTACTTTTTGGATTAAAATGGAGCTAGAAATTATAAAAACAATTGACAATAGCACAATTGCCCACAACGAGAGTCTAGTTCTCTTACTATTTTTATTTTCTAGTCTCATCTCGTTTTAATAAATGCTTTTCATCCATTTAAGTTGCAAGATAATATTTTGGAATGATTTTAAATTGAAAAATAGACGGACGCTTGTTTTTATCGCACAAAAAATTACTTTTATGGTTTATAAACATCATGCTGCACTATAAACTATATAATCACCCAACATCTAAGGAAGTTGTTACCTTTATTCACGGTGCAGGAGGAAGCAGTGCAATATGGTTTAAGCAAATAAGGGCTTTTAAAGAACGCTACACTGTTCTGCTAATCGACTTAAGAGGACATGGGAATTCAAAGAAGGGTTTTTTCAATAAACTAAAGCGGTACAATTTTAAAGTAGTTGGAGACGACATCATTGAAGTATTGAACTCCTTAAAAATTGAATCAACGCACTTTGTTGGCATTTCACTTGGTACCATTATTATTCGCGAAATTGCTGAGCGCTTTCCTCAAAAGGTAAAATCTATGATTCTTGGGGGGGCAATTATGAAAATGAACGTAAAAGGGCAGATTCTAATGCGCTTTGGTAACATGTTTAAATCGGTGTTACCGTATATGGTACTTTACAGGTTTTTTGCTTTAATTATTTTGCCTCGGAAAAACCACAAGAAGTCTAGAGATATTTTCACGAATGAGGCGAAGAAGTTAGAGCAGAGTGAATTTAAAAAATGGTTTGCATTAATTGCTGAAGTAAATCCGTTGTTGCGGTTTTTTAGGTTAAATGAAATTAGTACACCTACGTTGTACATTATGGGAGAGGAAGATCACATGTTTTTACCTGCCATTAGTAAAATTGCAGAAAGGCACACGTCTGCTAGCCTGGAAGTTATACCTAATTGTGGACATGTGGTGAACATTGAACAGCCTACTATTTTTAATCAAAAAGTGATTAGTTTTTTACCTTAAACCAATTCAGCCATGGACAATTGTTAAAGTTGCGGAACCTTTCTGAAAGGAGATTATTGTTTTAATTGTGGACAAAAAGCAATAAGTAAACGTTTTACTGTTAAAGAATCCATTGGTTGGTTACTTGCCAATATTTTTAATTTAGAAAAGGGATTTCTGCACACAACTTTGGCGTTAATCAAGCAACCCGGTAAGGTGGTTTCAGAATATTTAAGTGGAGTTACAATTTCGTATGCTCATCCCTTTCGTTTCATATTTGTTTGGGCTACAATTTCTACATTGATTGCTGTTTATACAGGTGCATCTCAAGGAGTTTCTATTGCCATAGGTTTACCAATTATGATGTGCTACTTTGTTGTTCCAGTAGAAGGAATGAAAATTTTGGGAGCAGTTAGTATGATTGTTGGTGTTCTAGTTGTAGCCTATGTCAACTCCAATTTTTTCGGAGAGAATATATTTTTGGCTATTTTCAAATACATTTTAATTTTTGCACTAATGATGGTGCTTTTTATGATTTTGGGAATTGTGTTCGTTTTGATTCACATTTTATTAATAAAATATGTTGGTTTTGAAAATGTTTATGAAGGCTTTAAAACGGCAACTGCGGCCGCCAAAGCCTCAAAATCATGACAGGTAGGAGATTTTTAGATTTATTGAACTTAAGTCTTGTCTAATCCTCCAACATAATGTTCAAAATCTCCTGAGCAGCTTTTGAAATTTTTGTACCTGGACCAAATATTCCTGCAACGCCTGTTTTCCAAAGGAAGTCATAATCTTGTTCGGGAATAACACCACCAACGATCACCATAATATCATCTCGCCCAAACTTCTTCAAGGCTTCCATTACTTGCGGAACAAGAGTTTTGTGACCCGCTGCTAAAGACGAAATTCCAATAATGTGAACATCATTTTCTACCGCTTGCTTGGCAGCTTCTTCAGGGGTTTGAAACAACGGTCCAATATCTACATCAAAACCAATGTCGGCAAAAGAAGTTGCAATTACTTTAGCTCCTCTATCGTGCCCATCTTGACCCATTTTTGCCACCATAATTCGAGGACGTCTACCTTCTTTTTCTTCAAATTTATCGGTTAGCAATCGTGCATTTGTAAAATCGGTATCTTCCATAGCTTCTTGTGAATAAACTCCTGAAAATGATCTAATTTCAGCTTTATAGCGTCCAAAGGCAGCTTCCGTAGCATCTGATATTTCGCCTAAAGTAGCTCTTTCTTCCGCGGCTACAACTGCCAATTCTAATAAGTTGCCCTCATCTGAGGCTGCTGCTTTAGTTAAGTCATCTAAAGCTTTTTTAACCTTTTCTGCATTACGTGTATCGCGAATTTTTTCAATTCGTTCAATTTGTTCTTTTCTAACTTTATCGTTGTCAACGTCTAGAATATCAATGTTCGATTTTTCTTTTGTCAGGTATTTATTTACGCCAACAATAACGTCTTTGTTGCTATCAATTCTAGCTTGTTTTCTCGCGGCAGCTTCTTCAATTCGCAATTTCGGAACGCCTTTTTCAATTGCTTTCGCCATTCCGCCTAATTCTTCCACTTCTTCAATCAGTTTCCAAGCTTTTTCAGCTAATTCATTCGTCAGCGCTTCTACGTAATACGATCCGCCCCAGGGGTCTACGACTTTGGTGATGTCCGTTTCTTCTTGTAAATAAATTTGAGTATTTCGTGCAATTCTTGCTGAAAAGTCAGTTGGTAAGGCAATTGCCTCATCTAGTGCATTGGTGTGTAAACTCTGAGTTCCGCCAAAAGCTGCTGCCATGGCTTCTATGCAGGTTCTAGCAACGTTGTTAAACGGGTCTTGCTCTGTTAAGCTATAACCAGAAGTTTGACAATGCGTTCTCAATGCCATTGACTTTGGATTCGTAGGGTTAAAACGCTTCACAATTTTTGCCCACAACATTCTACCAGCTCGCATTTTAGCAATTTCCATAAAGTGGTTCATGCCAATGGCCCAAAAGAAAGAAAGACGTGGAGCAAATTCATCTACCTTTAATCCAGCTGCTATTCCAGTTTTCAAATATTCCATTCCATCAGCTAAGGTATAGGCTAGCTCAATGTCAGCCGTGGCTCCAGCTTCTTGCATGTGATAGCCTGAAATGCTAATGGAGTTGAACTTTGGCATTTTCTCAGCGGTATATTGAAATATATCTGCAATTATTCGCATTGAAGGCAAAGGAGGATAGATGTATGTATTTCGCACCATAAACTCCTTTAAAATATCATTTTGAATGGTGCCCGATAATTGCTCTGCGCTAACACCTGATTCTTTTGCTGCAACAATGTAAAAGGCCATAATGGGAATAACTGCTCCGTTCATGGTCATGGAAACCGACATTTTATCCAATGGAATTTGCTCGAATAAAATTTTCATGTCCTCAACAGAGTCAATGGCTACACCTGCCTTTCCAACATCGCCAACCACTCTAGGGTGGTCTGAATCGTAGCCACGATGTGTAGCCAAATCAAAGGCTACTGAAAGCCCTTTTTGACCCGCAGCTAAGTTTCTTCTGTAAAACGCATTAGACTCTTGAGCTGTGGAAAAACCCGCATATTGACGAATGGTCCAAGGACGCATAACGTACATGGTGGAATAGGGACCTCTTAGGTAGGGTGCAATTCCGGCAACGTAATTTACTTGTTTTAAAGAAACAAAGTCTTTTTCAAAATAAGCCGATTTTAGTTCAATCTGTTCAGCCGTATTCCAAGTGTTTACTTGAACTTCTTCCTTTGCCTCAACAGCTGTATTTAAAGGTTTAAATTCTGGTCTCATGCATTCAATTCTTTAGATAAAACTTTAGCGGAAATTCCACTTGTTTGCTTGATGCTTACTAGTAAGTCTTTGGAGTCTGGATTTTCGAATCGGTTGACTCCTAAAAAAGTTCGCTCATTGGCCTTGTAGGCAGCAACTCTTTTCTTGTGACTTGCTTCTAAATCACTGCTAAGTTTGCCTTTATTGTTGTAGGCTAGTAAACCGCCTTCTTGTTCAATTTCTAAGAACAAGTCCCATGCTTTTTTAGCAATTTCTGCGCTAAGCGATTCTATGTAATAAGAGCCATTAGCTGCATCTCTCACCTGTTCAAAAGAAGATTCTTCTTTTAAAATAAGAGGAATATTTTTCGACATCCGTCTTCCTCTGCCGCTTGATTTTTCTAAGGCATCAAAAGCAGGTAAACTAACTAAGTTGCAATTGCCTAGAACCGCTGACATAGCTTGGGAAGTTAGTCGTAATAGATTGGTATGAGAATCTTTATGAGCTTGATAATACTTGGAGGCATCACCCCATATTACAATTCTGTGTTTGGTTTTGTATTGCTTGTAAAGTTGATCAATTAAAAAATGAAATGCTCTGCCTTTGGCTATTTCAGTAAAGTAAGAGTTACCATAGCCTAATTTAAAAATAAAACTTCTGGCAACGGCATCAGTTGTAAAACCTTCTTCAGTCATCTTGTCAAAGTACTCAACAGCATGAGAAAGTGAGAAAGCCAGTTCTTGAACAATTGTTGCGCCAGACTCTTTATAAATACTTCCGTCTACCAATAAAAAGTGATCTGGTTTTAGGTCGTTTAGTCTTTCTTGAAAAAGACTTTTCAACGACGCCATATTATGAGTAGCGTGTGGTTTGTTTTGTAGCGTTTCTTTTATTGGATCAACTAAAAAGCATTTGGGTAAGTGAGTTATATCTATTTTGTCTAAAAAGAAATAGATTTTTTTACCAACCGGCTTAGAGTTTATAAAGGCCTTATATTCTGTAGCATTTTCAATAAAAGCAAAGTCCAACCCATTTTTTAAACTTTCAGTAACCAACTCAACTGCATTTTCCTCTAATGCATCAAAAAGCTGCACGTTTCCCCAATGAGTTGATTTTTTTTGCGCTGCCTGAATTGCTTTTATCAGTTCGTTGTCGGCTATGCTTTCAGCTGAGTAAACAGGCTGATGCGTGATGTTATTGTCATCCTCCCAAAGTAGAGTGTCTTCGTAATTCTTTCCTTTTAAGTCTTTTACTATTGTGTCTTTCCACTCCTGTAAGGTACTGGTTTCAAATTCTTCAAAAAGTGATGTTTGCTCCATAGGATTTGCTTTTATTCGCTCCACGAAAATACTCAATACTATTCTATAATGCTGTGAAGTCGCAGTGCTTTTCTACGGAAAAGTAACTACATTTACTATGATTAAAAGTACAAGATTTGATAAACTTAGAAGAAGAAAATAAGGAATTAGGTAGAAGGTACCGAGCTTTATTGCGGGTTAGTAAAACTGTTGATAATAAAGAAGATAAGGCGCGAATTCGAAAGGCGTTCGATGTGGCAATCGAAGCGCATAAAGACATGCGTAGAAAATCGGGTGAGCCTTATGTTTACCATCCAATAGAGGTAGCCCGAATTGCAGCAGAAGAAATTGGCTTAGGCACTACTTCAATTGTTTGTGCCTTGTTGCACGATACAGTTGAAGACACTGATATTACGCTAGACGATGTAGAACGATTGTTTGGCAAAAAGGAGCGAATGATCATTGACGGGCTGACGAAAATCTCAGAGGTTGTAGATTATTCCGTTTCCATGCAAGCGGAAAATTTTCGAAAAATTCTTCTAACACTTTCGGATGATGTTCGGGTAATTTTAATCAAGCTGGCAGATCGTTTGCACAACATGCGAACCCTTGATTCAATGCGACGAGACAAGCAGCTAAAAATAGCATCTGAGACGATTTTCTTGTATGCTCCATTGGCGCATCGTTTGGGATTGTACGCGCTAAAGACTGAGCTTGAAGATTTGTCGCTAAAATATACAGATCCTGAGGTTTACGAAGAAATTACATCGAAACTACAGAAGTCTAAAGCGGTTCGTACAAGGTTTGTAAACCAGTTTACACTTCCCATAAAAAGAGAATTAGAAGCGCAGGGATTGAAGTTTAGTGTAAAAGCTCGAACCAAATCAGTTTATTCTATTTATAACAAGATTAAAACCAAACATGTCTCTTTTGAAGAAATTTATGATGTTTTTGCGATTCGAATTATTTTAGAAACAGAGCCTGAACGGGAAAAGGCCGTTTGCTGGAATACGTATTCAATTGTTACGGATTTTTACCAACCTAACCCCGATCGTTTAAGAGATTGGGTTTCTACACCCAAAGGAAATGGTTATGAGTCCCTACATACAACTGTAATGAGCCCCGGTGGGAAGTGGGTTGAAGTTCAAATTCGCACTAAGCGAATGGACGACATTGCAGAAAAAGGCTACGCTGCGCATTGGAAGTATAAGGAAGGTGCTCAGGAGTCGAGTTTTGATGCTTGGATTAATAAAATCAGAGAATTACTGGAGAATCCCGATTTGAATGCGGTAGATTTAATTGACGACTTCAAACTCAATTTGTTTTCGGAAGAAATTTTTGTTTTTACCCCCAATGGAGAAATTCGGAGCTTACCAAAAGGTGCTTCTGCCTTAGATTTTGCTTTTGAAATACACACAGAAGTGGGCTCACATTGCATGGGGGCAAAGGTCAATCATAAGTTAGTGCCCTTAAGCACAGAGTTAACTAGTGGCGATCAGGTTGAAATAATTACCTCTAAAAAACAAAAGCCAAATGAAAGCTGGTTGGACTATGTAACTACTGGTAAGGCAAGGACTAAGATTAAATCAGCTCTTCGCGAAGACAAGCGGGTGCTGGCTAAGGAAGGCAAGGTCAGTTTTGAAAAATGGTTGAGAAAACATAAAATCACTAACAAAGAAGAAAACATTAAGCGGTTATTGTCTTTTTTCAGTCAGCCCTCTCCATTTGAATTGTATTATCAATTTGAGATAGGTAAATTAAAGTTGAATAGAATCAAAGAATTGCAAATTGAAAAAGGCCGCATTTTGGGAAAGGCTAGCGATGCTAAACCAAAGGAGGACTTGAAAGATTTGTTATCTAAAACCAATACCAAAGAGGAAATGCTGGTAATTGGCGAAAGTATGGATCATTTCGACTATAAATTATCTCCTTGCTGTAACCCGATACCAGGTGATGAAGTATTTGGGTTCATTACCATCAAAGATGGAATAAAGATTCATAAAACCAATTGCCCAAATGCGGTACAATTGATGTCGAACTTTGCTTATCGAATTGTGAAAGCGAGGTGGACGAGCCATCAAAAAATAGCTTTTTTAGCAGGGTTAAAAATCACGGGAATAGACGAAGTTGGACTGGTGAATAATGTTACTAAGCTTATTTCAAATGAGTTAAATGTGAATATGCGTAGTATTAGTTTTGAGTCAAACGATGGTGTTTTTGATGGGATAATTATGGTGTATGTTCATGACACAAAACACTTAAAAGAGTTAAAGACCAAACTGAGACAAATTGATGGAGTAATTAATGTGAGCAGAATTGATAATTAATGAATTGTTCAAATTACTTGAACACATAAATAATATTTAAACAACGAATAAAATATATAAATGATTTTTCGTTAATTTCATTTTTTATTTTTGAAAAAAAAACATGGTAAAGAACAAACTGATTATCGGTATGCTTGTAGTTGTTGGCATGCTTGTTGCTTCGTGCGGCAGCAAAAAAACAGCAGATGTTAACTTGGAAACCACCGTAATAGCTGAGGGTCCCTTTTTTGAAGGCGGGAATAGTTTTATGGCACCCATCACCATAAACATGAAAGAACAAGTGAATGATGAGACTTTTGAAGAGGTGACTGGTGTGAAGGTTACCGGAGTTGAAATAACAATAGTTGGCAATGAATTTGACGACTTAAGTATATTTAACAGTGCTTCATTTCAGTTTGTTAGTGATGTAAGTCCGATGACAACAGTAGCGATTATGAATCCGCTAGCATTTCAAGGGAAAAGCGCAAACTTGGTTACGAGTGACGAAGTAGAATTAACAACATTTTTTAACGAGTCTGAATTTACAGCCTTGTTGGATCTAGATTTTACAGAATATGCTGAAATAGAGAGCATGTCAGTAAACGTAAAAATGAATTTTAAAGTTGAATATAAATAGAATAATGAATATGAAAAAGTTAGTATCAGTAGTATTATTGCTTTTAGCAATTACAGTAAGTGGGTCTTTAATTGCTCAAGATGATGGAGATCGATTGGTAGGTGTTTGGGAGCCAAGTCACGGGAAGGCTAAAGTGAAAATTGAAAAAATTGGAACAAAATATTACGGTAAAATTGTTTGGTTGAAAGAACCAATTGATGCAGAAACAAATAAGCCAAAGGTGGACAAAAACAACCCCGATGAGAAAATGCGTTCAACACCTTTGAGAGGATATCGTATTTTAAAGGACTTTCAATACACCGATAAAAACGAATGGACTGAAGGAACCATTTACGATCCTGAAAACGGCAACACCTATAGTTGTATCATTAAAATGACTGATGAAAATACCCTTGACATTAGAGGTTTCATTGGAGTATCAGTGTTAGGAAGAACAGATATTTGGAAGCGTTTGAAAATGCCATCAAAGAAAAAGTAATAAAGTTATCAGCAAATAATAAAACATATGTTTCGTCAAAAATTAGGAATAATGTTACTGATGTCTGTTGGTTTTTGCCAATTTGCCATTGGTCAAACAGATACAACAAGTACTCAAACGGAGGAAGAAGAGGATTACAGCATGTATGATAACCTTGATTTTGTTGACGAAGCAGCGAAACGCTTTGCTCCGGCAAAAATTAAAGGGATAAGCCCCGCTAAGTTAATTACTGTAGGATATGATTGGCAAGGCAAATACGATATAACCGCAGCAGGATATACCACCAGTGAAGGAACTTTTGCTGAACAAACAGCAACCGTTAACTCAACGCAGGGTTTGAGGTTAGAGGCCAATATACCTGTAATTTCTAAGAATAGCCTAATTGTTCAAGTAGGAGCGAGGTTGTGGGACATTAATTACGATTTTGACAACCCAACGAGCCTTACCAATCCGTTGTTAACAACATTGCATAATAATGATTTAGCTTCAATGGGTTTAAATTCAACAATTTTTAAACCGTTAAATGAAGAAAGCTTCTTACTATTCCAAGTATCGGCTGACATGAATGGGGATTATCAATTTGACGATCCACAAAATTTCAGATATACAAAGTATTCTGTAGCTGCATTATGGGGAAAGCGACCTACGGATTATAAACAGTGGGCAGTTGGTCTTTCAAGAACCTACAGAGGAGGAGATTTAAACTACATTCCAGTTGTTTTATTCAATTGGACTTCACCAACAAAAAAGTGGGGAACAGAAATCTTATTTCCTGCAAGAGCTCACGTGAGGTATACTGTAAATCCTAGAAACTTACTATTTTTTGGTTACGAAGCAGAAGGGTATAGTTTTAGAATTGGTAACCAAGGCCAAGCTAGACCTGACCAAGATTTTGACGACTTAGAAATACGAAGAAGTGAGTTACGATTCAGATTAATGTATGAGCGTCAGATTAAAGGTTTTATCTGGTTATCGGCACAAGCTGGTTATCGCTACAATTATTCATTTAATGTAGATCAAATACCTGATGGAGAGGATTTTTACAGAGGGTTTTTTGGTGATCAAGAGTTCATTCAAGAAAATGAATTAACTAATCCATTATACGTTAGTTTTAGCATCAACTTGGTTAGTCCGTAAGGCTAGTTGAATTACAGAAAAATAAAAAAAGGGTTGCGAGAGCAACCCTTTTTTTATTTACACCTACTTGTATGTAAGAATAGAAAGATAATTGAACTAATTTAATACAGGTGCAAGTACCATTGAAGGAAGTATAAATGAGTTATTAAAGAAGAATGTCGGTCACGTTGCAGAGTTTCTAAATAGATGTGCTTTTACATTAACGATACTTGACAAGACAATTAAAAAAGTGATGAATTTCAGTTACTCAATCATATTTTTCAACTATTCGTAAAGAAAAAAGAGAAAAACCTTATTCAGCGCTTCTGTACTTTAATGTACATCGAAATAAAATTCTAAATTTACAGTTCTTAAAACCAAATTTATATGAATAAAATTACAACACTTTTTTTTGCAGCTATTCTATTTTCATTTATAACGAAGGCGCAAAATTTCTCTGTTACCTCAGGCTCATTGGCTTCTTCTACCATTAGTTCTTGCGACAGTACAATCATTACTATTAACACTTACTTGGGGTGTATAAATTGGACAATGGGTCCATCATCTTACGCCGTTTCAGGTAATAACATTGAAGTACGCGTAGATTATACAAGTTCGTTTATTTGCGCAGGAGCCATTAGCAACCCTGTGTTTACTCAGTCGGTTAGTAATTTAACAGCAGGAACTTATGCCGTTACAGCGACTGCTTTTTTAGACAACAACAAAGGAAATTCAGTGGGGCTTGGAAACTTAACCGTAACGCAATGCACGGTAACAGGCATTGAATCTCCTGCTGAGCAGAAAAGAATGAACATCTTCCCAAATCCTGCCAAAGAGTTTGTATCAGTAGAAAACTTTAGCGGTAAGCAATTGCAATATCAGCTGATTGACATAAGCGGAAGAGCAGTGATGAGTGGAGTAGTGAAAAACAAAACGAGTAAATTAGACATAAGAAGTTTGAATTCAGGAATTTATTTTTTGAGATACCAAATGAACAATGAATCGGTGGTACAAAAACTAATTGTACGCTAAAGGTAATTAAAGCACGTTAGTGATTAAAAAAGGCAGGCGAGAGCTTGCCTTTTTTTGTGTAGGTTGTGCAACCATATGCACGTTGTATTTGGTTTGTAACCAATGTTACTTTTTGCTAGACTTAGAAACTATACCTTTAGCACCAAAAATCAAACCAATGAAAAAATACATTCTTGCTTCAGTTGCCATAGCTACATTTATGGCTTGTGGAGGATTATCTACCAACTCTGAAGAAACTAAAAGTGTTGCAAAAGAGCAAACAGCTCACGAAGGAGAGATATTACTAGAAAAGAACTGTTACGTATGCCATAGTCCAACTGCAAAAACTGGTAGAATTGCACCACCCATGCAATACGTAAAAGAGCATTATATAAAAGAAGGAACGACACAGCAAGAATTTACAGAGGCTTTTATTTCGTTTGTAAAGCACCCCACTAAAGACAAGGCAAAAATGCCCGGGGCAATAGCCAATTTTGGCTTAATGCCACAACAAGCTTTTCCTGAAGAAACCTTGAATAAAATTGCTGATTACATATACAATTATGAAATTGAAGGTCCTGGAGATTTTAAAGAGCATAAAAAGAAACACGGTAAAGGCAAGCACCAAAAAGGGCAAGAAAAGGCTGAGATGACCAAAGCAGAGCGAGGTTTAGACTATGCTTTAAGCACCAAAGCTGTGTTGGGAAAAAATTTAATGGGAAAACTAAAGTCTGAAGGTACCGTTGGCGCATTGGAGTTTTGTAATGTAAAAGCAATTCCATTAACCGATAGCATGGCAAAGGTTCATCACGCTTTAATCATTAGAGTGACCGATCAGCCGAGAAATCCAGACAATAAAGTTTCAGACGCAGACTTGGTTCACTTGAATTTATTTAAACAAAGAGCTGCAGCAGGAACAGAGCCCGAAACTATTGTAGAGGAAATGGATGGAAAAACCAATTTATACTTTCCCATTATGACCAACTCAATGTGCATGCAGTGCCACGGAAAACCTGGGGTTGACATTGAAAACTCAACTTTAGCTGCCATTCAAGGAAAATATCCAGAAGATAAAGCAACTGGTTATTCTGTAAACCAAGTGCGTGGCATGTGGAAGGTGGTGTTTGATGATTAGGGGACTTTGGCTTTTCTGTGATTGTTGGGAAAAAATGAGCGTGCATTTTAAGGTTTAAACTGCCTGCGATACTCCTCAATAATTGAT